>NZ_JBSLZM010000088.1:0-17477 GCF_056494385.1 Aquifex sp.
TAGCGCAGCCCGGGAGTGTGAAGGCTCACAGGAAGTTCAGGGCGCAGGTGTATGTTTTGAGCAAGGAGGAAGGAGGAAGGCACACGCCGTTTTTTGTGAACTACAGGCCGCAGTTTTACTTCAGGACTGCGGATGTGACCGGGACGGTGGTAAAGCTACCTGAAGGAGTAGAGATGGTTATGCCCGGGGACAATGTGGAGCTTGAGGTTGAGCTTATAGCACCTGTGGCGCTGGAGGAAGGGCTTAGGTTTGCGATAAGGGAAGGTGGAAAAACTGTCGGTGCGGGTGTTGTTACTAAAATCCTTGACTGAGGAGTTTAAAGATGGCAAGGGAAATAATAACGCTTGCTTGCACGGAGTGTAAAAGGAGGAACTACACAACGACGAAGAATAAACAGAAACACCCCGAGAGGCTTGAGCTCAGGAAATACTGCAAGTGGTGTAGAAAACACACCATACACAGGGAAGTGAAGTAAATTTTTTCCTTTGTGGGGCTGTAGCTCAATTGGCAGAGCGCGGGACTCCAAATCCCGTGGGTGGGGGTTCGAGTCCTCCCAGCCCCGCCATTTACCTAACTTTTTCGGGGTAAAAGAAAATGGATAAACTCAGGGAGTTCCTCACGGGAGTAAAAGATGAGCTCAAAAGAGTAGTATGGCCGAAGAGGGAAACTGTTATAAAAGCTACGATAAGTGTTATAATATTCTCTCTTGTGGTGGGTGTTTATCTTTGGATTTTAGACCTCGGTTTTACTAAAATTATATCCTTCATACTTTCCTTGAGAGGGAGCCTATGAACACGGAGAAGCAAGAGCAACAGCTTGAGAAAAAGTGGTATGCCCTTCAGGTTGAGCCCGGAAAGGAAAACGAGGCCAAGGAAAACCTGCTTAAGGTTCTTGAGATAGAAGGTCTAAAGGACCTTGTAGATGAGGTAATAGTTCCGGCTGAAGAAAAGGTTGTTATAAGGGCTCAGGGGAAGGAGAAGTATAGGCTCTCTCTCAAGGGAAACGCGAGGGATATTCCCGTTCTCGGAAAGAAGGGAGTAACGACTTTTAGAATAGAAAACGGGGAGGTTAGGGTTATTGAAAGTGTTGACGGAGATACCTGTGTAAACGCTCCCCCGATATCAAAGCCGGGTCAAAAAATAACGTGTAAAGAGAACAAAACGGAGGCAAAAATTATTCTTGATAATAAGATATTTCCCGGCTACATACTCGTAAAAGCCCGTATGAACGATAAACTTCTTATGGCGATAGAGAAAACACCCCACGTTTTCAGACCTGTAATGGTTGGTGGTAAACCGGTTCCCCTTAAAGATGAAGAAGTAGAGAGGATACTTAATCAGATAAGAAAAGGTATTAAACCTACTAAAGTTGAGTTTGAAAAAGGCGACCAGGTAAGGGTTATAGAAGGACCCTTTATGAACTTTACGGGAACCGTGGAGGAAGTCCATCCCGATAAGAGGAAGCTTACTGTTATGATAAGTATATTTGGAAGGATGACACCCGTAGAGCTTGATTTTGACCAGGTGGAAAAGATTTGAAGGAGGCTTGAGATATGGCTAAGAAGGTGGTAGCCACCATAGAGCTTATGCTTCCGGCTCAACAGGCGTCCCCGGCACCACCCGTAGGACCTGCGTTAGGTCAGCACGGTGTAAACATAATGGAGTTTGTAAAGCAGTTTAACGCCGCAAGCAGGGACTACGAACCGGGAACAATACTGCCCGTTGTTATAACGGTATACCAGGACAGAAGCTTTACTTTCATAATGAAAACACCCCCGGTATCCTACCTTCTCAAGAAAGCCGCGGGGGTGGAAAAAGGTTCATCCGACCCAAAAAGGGTTAAAGTAGGAAAGATAACGGTTAAACAGCTTGAAGAAATAGCCAAAATGAAGATGAAAGATATGAATACCAGGGACCTAAAAGCTGCAATGAGAACGGTAGCAGGGACCGCAAAAAGCATGGGTATTGAGATAGAAGGTTGGAAGGAGTAGTGCCATGGCGAGAAGGGGTAAAAAATACATAGAAGCTGCAAAACTTGTTGATAAAAACAAGAGATACACCGTAGAGGAGGCGGTGGACCTTCTAAAGAAGATGGAGGAAGTTCTCCAGAGAAGGTTTGACGAGACCGTAGAACTCGCTATGAGGCTCAACGTAGACCCCCGTTATGCGGACCAAATGGTAAGAGGTTCCGTAGTCCTTCCCCACGGCCTGGGAAAACCCATAAAGGTTCTCGTATTTGCCGAAGGTGAGGATGCAAAAAGAGCCGAAGAAGCCGGAGCGGATTACGTAGGAGGAGACGAGCTCATAAACAAAATTCTTAAGGAAGAGTGGACCGACTTTGACGTTGCGATAGCAACCCCCGAGATGATGCCGAAAGTAGCAAAACTCGGTAGAATACTGGGACCCAGGGGCCTTATGCCATCACCCAAGACGGGAACGGTTACGAAAAACGTTGAACAGGCTATAAAGGACGCTAAGAAGGGAAGAGTTGAGTTTAAAGTTGATAAGGCGGGAAATATACACATGCCTGTGGGTAAAGTTTCCTTTGACAAGGCAAAACTCCTGGATAACATTTACGCCGCAATAGACGCTGTAATGAGGGCAAAACCCTCAGGGGCAAAGGGCCAGTATGTGAAGAACATAGCCCTCTCTCTAACTATGAGCCCCAGTGTAAAGATTGATATAAACGAAACTTTAAAGAGGCTTCAGGAAAGAGCGGCTTAACGGAGGGTTAAGGTATGGCTGAATTTAACAAGGAAGCTTATTCCGAAAGGGAAAGAAGCGCTGCAAGCAGAAAAACACTTTTAAGAAAACAGGAGCTCGTAAACTCCTACAAAGAAAGGCTACAGAAATCAAACGGATTTGTTGTTTTCTTCAACTTTCAGGGAATAGACGCATACCCCTTAACACTTCTCAGGCTTGATATAAAGGACCTCAAGGGTGAGATAGTTGTTGGGAAGAACACGCTGTTTTACAGGGCTTTCTCGGATACAGCTCTTTCAGACCACAGGGATATATTTATAGGACCTACTGCGGCACTCTTTGCTTACGATGATCCCGTAGCAGTTACCAAAAAGCTTGTAGAGTTCCTCAAAGAGACCTTTGACAAGGAGTGGGAAGGAAGGATAAAGGGAGGGCTACTTGACTATAAGTATATTTCGCCTGACCAGGTCAAAGAGCTTGCGGAACTCCCGAGCAAGGAGGAACTCATAGCGAAACTTCTCGGTGTTATGATTGCACCTGTTACGCAGCTTGCTATGACGTTAAAAGCTGTTCCTCAAAAGCTTGTTTTAGTTCTTAAAGCTATTGAAGAGGAAAAATCTAAAGGAGGTCAGTAAGATGGCTACGTTAACTATTGATGAAATCGTAGAAGCCATTAAGAACATGTCCGTCTTAGAGGTTGCAGAGCTTGTCAAGAGGCTTGAAGAGGAGTTCGGTGTTTCTGCGGCTGCAATGGTTGCGGCAGCACCCGCTGCCGGAGCGGCGGCAGGAGCACCCGCACAGGCGGAAGAAAAGACCGAATTTGATGTAATACTCAAGTCTCCCGGAAAGAATAAGATACAAGTTATCAAGGTTGTAAGGGAAATTACCGGACTCGGACTCAAAGAAGCTAAGGAACTTGTTGATAACGCTCCCAAACCCGTTAAGGAAGGTGTTTCCAAGGAAGAAGCGGAACAGATTAAGAAGAAGCTTGAAGAAGCAGGGGCAGAGGTTGAACTCAAGTGATCCCCTGCTTTTCTTCCTAAACTTCTCTTTCGGAGGTGTATTTTCCTGAAGGAAGTTGAAAAAAGGGTAATTTCTTACAGGTAGCAAATTGAAAAAGAAAATATTGACACCTAAAATTTTTGTTATAAATTTAAAATATTGTCCGATGGGTTTATACTGTCTCTTTACGACCATAAGAATAAAAGAGGTGAGGTAAAACCATGGTAAAAATTACATTACCCCGTAAGTTTTTCGGTAGAAGAACAGAGATTCTGGAACCTCCCTATCTCCTAAGTATACCCAAGAACTCCTTTGAAAACTTCGTTCAGTTAAAGGTTAACCCCTACAAGAGAAAAAACGTAGGACTTGAACACATATTCAGGACATCTTTCCCGTTTAAGGACCCGGATGAAAACTTTATTCTTGAGTACCTGGGTTACGAAATCGGAGACTGGGAATGTAATAGATGCGGTTATAAACCTAAAGATGACCTTCTCGGCGGTTGGGACGTTGATTGTCCCGAATGTGGTGCCAAGCTCGTTTACAAAGAAAAGTTTACCCCCGAAGAGTGTAAACTAAAGGGACTTACCTACTCCGCACCCCTCAGGGTTATGCTCCAGATAAAGGCAAAAACGAAAAACGGCTACAGAACGTTCCCTCCCAGGAAGGTTTACTTCGGTGAAGTTCCTCTTATGACCGAAAACG
Organism: Aquifex sp.; assembly: GCF_056494385.1. Lineage (NCBI taxonomy): Bacteria > Pseudomonadati > Aquificota > Aquificia > Aquificales > Aquificaceae > Aquifex > Aquifex sp. The sequence goes on from NZ_JBSLZM010000088.1 coordinate 4,410, forward strand.
GTTCGTTTATTATTAACGGAACGGAAAGGATAATTATTAACCAGCTTATACGTTCAAGCGGTGTTTTCTTTGACGAAAAGGAGGAAAAACAAAAGGACGCAACCATAACGAGAATTCTTTACAGGGCCAGCATAATACCCGACAAGGGTTCAAGGGTTGAGTTTGAACTTTCCGGTGCTACGGACCTCATATCAGCGCGAATAGACAGGAAAAAGCTGAGTGCTATATCCGTTCTCCGTGCCTTCGGGCTTGAAACAGCTTACGATATCCTAAGACCCTTTTACGAGGGTGTAAGAAAATACGTCGTAAAGGATAAGTATTTATACGATGCGGAAACGGGAGAGGAGTTTACCCCTGAGGACTTAGAGCACCATTACATATTTGCAATACTGAAGTTCAAAGCAAAAATTGCAGGATTTGGAACTTCAAAGGAAAGGGAGATAATTGAAGAAAGATATATAGAGGAGTGGGAAGAACTCGTTAGAATTCTTGATGATGAAAGAATAGAAGTTCTCAGCGTAACTTCCGTTCCCCGTGAAAACGTTATAAAGAGCCCATACGGAAAGAGCCTTATAGATACCCTCGCTACGGATACATCCCCGAGGGACGTTGACAAGAGGAGTCCCGTAAAAGTTCCCGCGGAATACACCCTGAGGGATTACGGACTTATGGAGATGTACAAAAAACTCAGACACATAGAAGCACTCACTATGGAAATAGACTCCATAATTGAGAGAGCGAGGGTATACTTCAACGTATTCTTCAGGGATCTAAAGAGATATGACCTATCAAGGGTAGGTAGGGTAAAGATAAATGCAAAGGTTCACAATATACCGAAGGTATTAAAGCCGACCGATATAGACCTGATAGATAACCTGCCTCCTCTTGCACTTGCGGAAGACTACGGAGAGTATAAGGCGGGAACCAGGGTAACGAAGGAACTCCTGAAAGAACTGTTTAAGAACCTCAAGGAGGTAAAAGTTAAGGACTATACCGAGGACGAAGCGAGGTTCTTACTTTCCATAGACCTCGTTAATATACTCAAGTACTTAATAGACCTCAGGCACGGACGGGTTAAGAAAGACGATATAGCTCACCTCGGAAACAGAAGGGTTAGGTCAGTAGGTGAGCTCCTTGAAAACCAGGCAAGACTCGGAATAGCCAAGATGGAAAAGGTCTTCAGGGACCGTTCCGCAACCATACACCCCGAACAGCCAGACTTGAAACCCCAAGACTTCATAAATCCCCGTTACGTTACAAACGCCATAGCTGACTTCCTGAAGACAGGCCAACTATCCCAGTACCTTGATAACACTAATCCTCTTTCCGAGCTTACCCACAAGAGAAGGCTTTCTGCTTTAGGTCCCGGTGGTCTTACGAGGGAAAGTGCAAAGTTTGAGATAAGGGACGTCCACCCCTCCCACTACGGAAGGATATGTCCTATAGAAACCCCCGAAGGTCAGAACATAGGTCTCGTTACATCACCCACTGTTTACGCAAGGGTGAACGAATACGGATTCCTTATAACTCCCTACAGAAAGGTTGAGAACGGAAAAGTTACCGATAAAATAGAGTGGCTTGCGGCTTACGAGGAAGAGAACTACGTAATAGCCCAGAGCACGCCCACCGATGAGGAAGGAAGGATAAAGGCGGAGTTCGTTCTCGCAAGACATAAGAACGATATAAGACTTGTAAAACCCGAACAGGTAGACTACATAGACGTATCGCCCAGACAGGTAATATCCCCTTCTTCCTCATTGATTCCCTTCCTTGAGCACGACGACGCAAACAGAGCACTTATGGGTTCAAACATGCAAAGGCAAGCGGTTCCTCTCATATTTACACAGGCTCCCCTTGTAGGAACGGGAATGGAAAAAAAGATAGCCAGGGACTCCCACGCCGTGGTCATTGCGAGAAGGGGTGGAGTTGTTGAAGAAGTGGACAGTTCAAAGATTATCATAAGGGTTAATCCCGAAGAGATTAACCTTGACGACCCCCTTGATATAGGAATAGACATATACGAGCTCAGGAAGTTTGAGAGAACAAACCAGAAAACCTGTGTAAACCAAAGGCCGATAGTAAAGAAGGGAGAAAAAGTAGAGAAGGGCCAGATAATAGCAGACGGACACTCTACGGACAGGGGAGAACTCGCCCTCGGAAAAGACGTTCTCGTTGCTTTTATGCCCTGGAGAGGTTACAACTTTGAGGACGCAATAGTCATTTCCGAGAGACTCGTAAAGGAAGACGTTTACACTTCTATACACATAGAGGAGCTTGAGGTTGAGGCGAGGGAAACGAAAGTAGGTGATGAAGAAATAACGAGACAGATTCCTGGAGTTCCCGAAAGGGCCCTCGCGCACCTGGATGAGCACGGAATAGTAAGGGTCGGAACTTACGTAAAACCGGGGGATATACTCGTAGGGAAGGTAACACCTAAAGGGGAAACGAGACTCACCCCGGAAGAAAAACTTCTACAAGCTATATTCGGTGAGAAGACAAAGGATGTAAAAGACGCATCCCTTAGGTGCCCTCCGGGTGTTGAGGGAATCGTAATAGACGTTCAGGTGTTCACGAGAAAAGGAGGAAAAGCCTCTAAGGATATGCTCGCCCAAAAAGTGGAAAGGGAAGAACTGGAAGCTCTTGAGAGGGAGCTTGAGAAGAAGAAAAACCTCTTAATGAGCGGTGTGGAAAAGGTTCTAAAAGGCTTAATCCTCGGTAAAAAGACTGACAAGGACGCGAAGATAGGAAGAAAGGAAGTTAAGAAAGGAACAGAAATAACGGAAGAGATATTTAAGGAGTTCTCAAATTACATACTCGCAAGACCCGAAAACTTCTTTACCGATGAAGAACTCATAAAGAAGATTAGGGAGATATACACTCGCTCAAGAACACAGATAGATATGCTCCAGAAGGTTTACCAAGAGAAGAAGGAAACTCTTCTAAAGAGAAGAGACCTTCCGCCCGGAGTTATAACCCTTGTTAAGGTATTCATAGCAAACAAGAGAAAGATAAAAGTAGGAGATAAGATGGCGGGAAGGCACGGAAACAAAGGTGTTATATCCGTGGTTCTTCCCGTTGAGGATATGCCCTTCCTTCCCGACGGAACACCTGTAGACATAGTTCTCAACCCGTTAGGTGTTCCATCACGTATGAACGTAGGACAGATACTGGAAACACACCTCGGGTGGGCTGCAAAAGAACTGGGTAAAAAGATAGGTGAGATGATAGAAAAAGGAAGGGACAGAGAGGCAATTACCCAATACCTAAAAGAGATTTACGCCATAGGTGATGAAAACGGAGAGAACGCTAAGTTCATAGAAGAGTTCTTAAACTCACTGTCCGAAGAAGAGTTCTGGAGCGTCGTTAGAGACTACGCTGAAAGGGGAGTACCTATGGCAACACCGGCCTTTGAAGGCGCTGACGAAAAAGCCGTTAAGGAACTTCTTAAGAAAGCAGGACTTCCCGAAAGCGGGAAGACGACACTATATGACGGAAGAACAGGAGAACCATTTGACTTTGAGGTTACGGTCGGATATATGCATATGCTTAAGCTCATACACATGGTTGACGACAAGATACACGCAAGGGCAACAGGTCCTTACTCCCTCGTTACGCAACAACCCCTCGGGGGTAGGGCTCAGTTCGGTGGTCAAAGACTTGGTGAAATGGAAGTCTGGGCACTTGAAGCCCACGGGGCAGCCTATACCCTTCAGGAAATGCTCACCGTTAAGTCCGACGACGTAGAGGGTAGAAGTAAAGTTTACGAAGCTATCGTTAAAGGAAAGTACACCTACACACCCGGTATACCTGAATCCTTCAAGGTTCTCGTAAGGGAACTTAAAGGTCTCAGCCTTAACGTTAAGTGTATGAACGGCGAGGAAAAACCCTGTGACCAAGTTGAGATTAAAGAGGAGGAAGAAAAATGAGCACAAAAGGTAGGGGTATCTTTCCTTTTTCAAAAATCAAGCTTATGCTTGCTTCTCCTGATGATATCAGAAGCTGGTCCTACGGTGAGGTAAAGAGACCTGAAACCTTAAACTACAGAACCCTTAAGCCCGAAAAGGATGGGCTATTCTGTGCGAAGATATTCGGTCCTACGAAGGACTACGAGTGTCTCTGTGGAAAATACAGGGGGAAGAGATATGAAGGAAAGATATGTGAGAAGTGCGGTGTTGAGGTAACAAGCTCATACGTAAGAAGGGAAAGGTTCGGACACATAGAACTCGCAGCTCCCGTGGTTCACATATGGTTCCTAAAGAGCACACCCTCAAAGATAGGAACGCTCCTTAACCTTACTTCCCGTGACGTTGAAAGGGTTGCTTACTTTGAATCTTACCTCGTGATAGAGTATCCGAACGAAGAGGAGGAGGAAAAGTTTGAGAAGGACGAGGGAACGATACCCCTTAACGACGGCATATCAACAAAGTGGGTAAAGCTTCACGTTGTTAACGAGGAAGAGTTTGAAGAAAAATACGCTTTTTCCATAGACGAGAAATACGAATACGGAATGGGAGCTGAGATACTAAAAGAGGTTCTATCAAAGATAGACCTTGACGCTTACTCAAAGAAACTGAAAGAACTCGTAAAACCCTACAGCTTGGGCTTTGAGGACCTAGGAAGGGAGGTAGCGGAAAGGTATAAGAACCTATACCAAAAGCTCGTAAAGGTTATAGCTGACGATTTCAGAGCTTACGGAGTTGAGCTAAAAGGTCTTGAGGATAAAGGTCTTACCTTGGAACAAGCGATACACAGGATAATAACCGAGGAACTTCACCTTAACGTTGAAACCGGAGAGGTAGAGTACGAGGACTGCGGAGATAACTGTCTCACCGGAAGGGAAGCACTAAGGGTTTACTACGAAAAGGTAAGGGAACACAAGAGAGATATACCCATATTTGAAAAGATTAAAGAGGACGTAAGAACAGCTGTTCTCAGAGAAGTATCGGAGGCGAGAATAAGAAAGGCTCTCAGAATTCTCCAACTCGTTGAGGGATTCAAGAAGAGCGGAAACAGGCCCGAATGGATGATTCTTGAGGTTCTTCCCGTAATACCCCCCGAGCTCAGACCGCTCGTCGCCCTTGACGGGGGAAGGTTTGCAACCTCGGACCTTAACGACCTTTACAGAAGGGTTATTAACAGGAACAACAGACTCAAGAGACTAATAGAGCTAAGTGCTCCCGACATAATCATCAGGAACGAAAAGAGAATGCTCCAAGAGGCTGTTGACGCACTTATAGACAACGGAAAGAGAGGAAATCCCGTAAAACAGAACGGAAGACCCTTAAAATCCCTTGCAGACTACCTAAAAGGAAAACAAGGGAGGTTCAGACAGAACCTCCTGGGTAAGAGAGTTGACTACTCGGGTCGTTCCGTTATAGTTGTGGGTCCCGAACTCCAGATGCACCAGTGCGGACTTCCCAAGATAATGGCTCTTGAGCTGTTCAAACCCTTCGTTTACAGAAGACTTGAAGAAAAGGGGTATGCAACTTCTATAAAGCACGCGAAAAAGCTTGTTGAACAAAAGACACCCGAGGTATGGGAGTGTCTTGAAGAGGTTGTAAAGCAGCACCCCGTCCTTCTCAATAGAGCTCCCACATTACACAGACCTTCAATCCAGGCCTTTGAACCTGTTCTTGTGGAAGGAAAGGCAATACAGCTGCACCCCTTGGTATGTCCTCCCTTCAACGCAGACTTTGACGGAGACCAGATGGCTGTTCACGTTCCCCTCGGAATAGAAGCTCAACTCGAATCCTACATACTTATGCTCTCAACCCAGAACATACTTTCTCCCGCACACGGAAAGCCCCTCACGATGCCGTCTCAAGACATGGTTCTCGGGACATACTACATAACCCACGACCCCATACCCGGAAGAAAGGGAGAAGGGAAAGCCTTCACCTCTTACGAAGAAGTTATAAAGGCCCTGGAGCTTGGACACGTTGATGTACATGCAAAGATTAAATTCAAGGTAGGAAAGGAGTGGATAGAAACAACACCCGGAAGGGTTCTCTTTAACTCCATAATGCCTGAAGGCCAACCATTCGTTAACGAAACCCTTGACAAGAAGAGACTCTCAAAACTCATAACAAACCTTTACATATCCGTAGGAAACGAGGAAACGGTTAAGTTCCTGGACAGGCTTAAGGAACTCGGATTCCTAAGGTCAACCCTTGCGGGTATATCCATAGGTATAGACGACCTCCAAGTTCCCAAAGTAAAGGAAAAGATAATAAAGGAAGCCCTCAAAAAAACCGAGGAGATATGGAACCAATACGTTCATGGAATAATAACCAACAAGGAAAGGTATAACAGGATTATAGATGTATGGTCCGAAGCCACGAACGCCGTCTCAAAGGCTATGTTTGAAGAGATAGAACATTCCACGAGAATAGAGAATGGTAAGGAATACCCCGGAACCTTTAACCCCATATACATGATGGCGGTATCCGGTGCAAGGGGTAACAGGGACCAAATAAGGCAGCTCGCCGGAATGAGAGGTCTTATGGCTAAGCACTCCGGTGAGTTCATAGAAACCCCGATTATCTCAAACTTCAGGGAAGGACTATCGGTTCTTGAATACTTCATATCAACCTACGGTGCGAGAAAGGGTCTTGCGGATACTGCTCTCAAGACCGCATTTGCGGGATACCTCACGAGAAGACTCGTTGACGTTGCACAAGACATAACAATAACCGAAAAGGACTGCGGAACTGTTAAAGGTTTCGAGATGGAACCTATAATAGAAGCGGGAGAAGAAAGGGTTCCCCTAAAGGATAGGATATTCGGTAGAGTTCTTGCGGAAGACGTAAAGGACCCGTACACCGGTGAAGTGATAGCAAGAAGAAATGAGGTAGTTGATGAGAAACTCGCCGAGAGAATAGCTAGGGCGGGTATAGAAAAGGTTAAGGTCAGGTCTCCTCTCACCTGTGAAGCAAAACACGGTGTTTGTGCTATGTGCTACGGATGGGACCTCTCACAAAGAAAGATAGTATCCGTAGGAGAAGCAGTCGGTATAATAGCGGCTCAATCCATAGGTGAACCCGGAACACAGCTCACGATGAGAACCTTCCACATAGGTGGAGCAGCTACCGCACAAAAAGTTCAGAGCTTCGTAAAGACGGAAAGTGATGGAATGGTTAAGTTCTACAACGTCAAGTTCATTGTAAACAGGAAGGGTGAGAAGATAAACGTATCTAAGGACGCCGCAATAGGTGTGCTGGACGAAAAGGGAAGACTCCTTGAGAGACACACGATACCCTACGGTGCGAGACTGCTGGTAGAGGAAGGACAAAACATAAAGGCCGGAACTAAGCTTGCAGACTGGGACCCATTCAATACCTACATAATCGCTGAAGTCGGCGGTAAGGTTGAACTAAGAGACATAATTCTTGACGTTACCGTAAGGGAAGAAAGGGACGTCATTACGGGCAAGACCGCGACCGTTGTTTCTTTCATGAGACCGAAGGACGCGATGCTCCACACACCGAGGATAGCTGTAGTAACCGAGGATGGTAAGGAATACGTTTACGACTTACCCGTAAACGCAATACTTAACATACCTGCTGATAAGCTCTCCCTTGAGTGGAGGGTATGCCCTACCTGTTCCGAATCAGAAGAGACAACTATCCAACACCGGTATTACGTGGTTAAAGAGTTTGAGGTTCAACCCGGTGATATACTTGCAAGAATACCCAAGGAAACAGCAAAGGTCAGGGATATAGTAGGTGGTCTCCCGAGGGTTGAGGAGCTCTTTGAAGCAAGGAAACCCAAGAACCCCGCTATACTTAGCGAGATTGACGGATACGTGAAGATTTACGAGGACGCGGACGAAGTTATCGTCTTTAACCCCAGGACAGGAGAAACGAAAAAGTACGCTATAAAGAAGGACGAACTAATCCTCGTAAGACATGGGCAATACATAAAGAAGGGACAAAAGATTACGGAAACGAAGGTTGCGGAAATAGACGGACAGGTAAGGATAAAGGGAAGAGGCTTTAAGGTAATCGTTTACAACCCCGAGACGGGACTCCAAAGGGAATACTTTGTTCCCAAGGGTAAGTTCCTCCTCGTTAAGGAAGGAGATTACGTAAAAGCGGGAGACCCCCTAACGGACGGAACACCCGTTCCCGAGGAAATACTCAGGATTAAGGGAATAGAGGAACTTGAGAAGTTCCTCCTAAAAGAGGTTCAAATGGTTTACAAACTCCAGGGTGTTGATATAAACGACAAACACTTTGAAATCATCATCAGACAGATGCTCAAAAAGGTAAGAATCATAGACCCCGGAGACAGCAGGTTCCTTGTAGGTGAGGAGGTAGACAAGGAGGAACTTGAAGAGGAAATTCAAAGGATTAAGCTTGAGGGTGGAAAGCTTCCCAAGGCCGAGCCTGTTCTTGTCGGTATAACGAGGGCTGCACTCTCAACAAGAAGCTGGATATCCGCCGCATCCTTCCAAGAAACTACGAGAGTTCTCACAGATGCATCCGTTGAAGGTAAGGTTGACGAGCTTAGAGGTCTTAAAGAAAACGTCATTATCGGAAACCTCATCCCTGCGGGAACAGGTGTTGACGAATACAAGGAGGTTGACGTAATTCCCGCTGAAGAAAGAGTTCTTGAGGAAAAACCTCAATCCTCGGAAGGAGAAACCTCCTAACTTCCCCCTCTTCCGTCACATTTTCTTCTTTAAGAAAAAACTATAATTTAAACTTTAGCTATGGGTTTTAGCACACACGAGATTAGGGAACTCTTTCTGAGCTTCTTTGAGAAGAAGGGACACACCAGGGTGAAGTCCGCCTCCCTTATTCCCGAAAACGACCCCACCCTACTTTTCGTAAACGCCGGTATGGTTCCCTTCAAGAACGTATTCTTGGGTCTTGAAAAAAGACCTTACAAAAGGGCTACCTCCTGTCAGAAATGTCTCAGGGTATCGGGAAAGCATAACGACCTTGAGCAAGTAGGATACACATCAAGACACCATACGTTCTTTGAGATGCTCGGAAACTTTTCTTTCGGCGATTACTTCAAAAAAGAAGCCATAGAATACGCCTGGGAATTCGTCACGGAAGTTTTAAAGCTCCCGAAGGATAAACTCTACGTTTCCGTTTACAAGGACGACGAAGAAGCATACCGTATATGGAATGAACACATAGGTATTCCCTCAGAGAGAATATGGAAGCTCGGGGAGGAAGATAACTTTTGGCAGATGGGAGAGACGGGTCCCTGCGGACCTTCTTCCGAGATATACGTTGATAGAGGAGAGGAATACGAAGGAGAAGAAAGATACCTTGAGATATGGAACCTTGTTTTTATGCAATACAACAGGGACGAAAACGGAGTTCTTACACCCCTTCCCCATCCCAACATAGACACGGGGATGGGTCTTGAACGTATAGCCTCTGTTCTACAGGGTAAGAACTCAAACTTTGAGATAGACATAATATATCCTCTTATAGAGTTCGGGGAGGAGATATCGGGAAAGAAATACGGGGAGAAGTTTGAAACGGACGTAGCCCTAAGGGTAATAGCTGATCACCTAAGGGCCATAACCTTCGCTATATCCGATGGTGTTATTCCCTCAAACGAGGGAAGAGGCTACGTAATAAGGAGAATTCTCAGGAGGGCTATGCGTTTCGGATACAAACTCGGCATATCGGAGCCCTTCCTCTACAAAGGTGTTGACCTCGTAGTGGATATAATGAAAGAACCCTATCCCGAGCTTGAGCTTTCCCGTGATTTCGTAAAGGGAATAGTAAAGGGTGAAGAAGAAAGGTTTATAAGAACCCTCAGGTCGGGAATGGAATACATACAGGAGGTAATAGAAAAGGCGCTATCCGAAGGAAGGAAGACCCTTACGGGTAAAGAGGTATTTACCGCTTACGACACATACGGCTTTCCCGTGGACCTCATTCAAGAAATAGCGAAGGAAAAGGGACTCGGTGTAGACCTTGAAGGTTTTCAATGTGAGCTTGAAGAACAAAGGGAAAGGGCGAGAAAAAGCTTTAAGATAGAAACAAAGGAAGTAAAACCCGTTTACGCACACCTGAAGGAACTCGGAATTACCTCAAGGTTTGTAGGATACGAGCACCTTGAGTATGAGAGCGAAGTTCTCGGCATTATAGTTAGGGACGATATAGTGAGCGAGATAAAAGAAGGTGAAGAAGGGGAGATAATTCTTAGGGAAACACCCTTTTACCCCGAAGGTGGTGGTCAGATAGGGGATAGCGGAATAATAGAAACGGATAAGGGAATATTCAAAGTTGAGGATACTCAAAAGCCTACAGAGGGAATAATTGTCCACATAGGTAAGCTTCTCAAAGGAAAGATAGGGGTAAAAGACGTAGTTCACGCAAGGGTTGATAAAGAGAGAAGATGGGACATTATGAGAAACCACACAGCTACCCACCTCCTTCACGCAGCACTTAGAAACCTCCTCGGTGAACATGTAAGACAGGCAGGTTCTCTCGTTGCGGATAAATACCTCAGATTTGACTTTACCCACTTTGCACCCCTAACCGAAGAGGAGATAAAGAGAGTAGAGGAACTCGTAAACGAGAAGATTAGGGAAAACCTTCCCGTAAGCGTTATGGAAATGGCTTATCAGGAAGCCCTCCAAACCGGAGCCATAGCTATATTTGAAGAGAAATACGGAGATAGGGTAAGGGTAATCTCCTGCGGGGAGTTCTCAAAGGAGCTCTGCGGTGGAACGCACGTTTCCGCAACCGGAGACATAGGCTACTTCAAGATAATTTCCGAAAGTTCTGTAGGAGCAGGAGTGAGAAGGATTGTAGCCCAAACGGGAAGGTGGGCTGTAAACACGGCCTTTGAAGAGCATACTACTCTAAAAAGAGTATCAAACGCCTTAGGTGTTAAAGAGGAAGAAGTCATACAAAAGGTAGAAGAACTCAAAGAGGAAATAAGAGAAAAGGAAAAGGAGATACAGAGGTTAAGACAGGAGATTCTCAAGCTTCAAATAAGGGAAAAGGTAAAGGAAGAGAAAATAGGGGAGCTTACGCTCCACTACGGCGTTTTTGAAGAGGTTGAACCTGAAGAACTTAGAAACCTTGCGGATATGTTAAGACAGAGAAGCGGCAAGGATGTTGTATTTATAGCTTCAAGAAGGGAAGGAAAGATAAACTTCGTTATAGCAAGCTCTAAGAATATATCAAAAGAAGTAAAGGTAAACGAGCTTATAAGACAGGTAGGGAAAGTTCTTAAAGGAGGAGGAGGAGGAAGAGAAGATCTGGCTCAGGGAGGCGGAAAAGCCCCTGACAAATTTGATGAAGCTGTTAAATTACTAAAGGAACTCTTATCGGGAGTAAGCGTGGGATGAAGGAGTTCACCCGAACGGGCATAGGTTTAAAGGATATAAGCATAAGACTTTTGAGTGATTCACCTATACTCCTAACGGGGGGTTTTGTTTACTGCGAGCTGGGTATACCCGTTAGGTATCTAAAGGTTGACGAAAAAGAGGCAAAACTTGAGATATCCCTTGAGAAGATGAGAAACCTCGCAAGGGTGTGTAAGGATTTGGAAACATTTGTTGATAAAGTTCTCCAAGAAGTCAGCTCAGCCCTTCCCGAAGGTATATTTACCGTAGTGAGGGTTTACGCGGACGGCGTGAAGGTTAAAGAACTATCTTACCTTGAGGAATCCACACCCATAGGAAGGGGAATAGTGATAGACGAAGAGAGGGAACCTGAAGAAGATATACCTCCATACGCAAAAGAAAACAGGGAAAAACTCTTTAAGACACTGAAGGAGATAATTCTACTTGAAGTGGCATACGCCCTTTAAGGATTTAATTATATAACTATAAGATTACATAATAAGGGATGTGTCATACTCTTGAAAAAGTAAGGGATATTTTTATCTTATAAAAAACGGTGAGGTAGGAAACATGTTTGAGAAGTTTACTGAAAGAGCAAGGCAAGTTATCTTAAGGGCAAGGGAAGAAGCCCTTGAACTCGGACATAGTTATCTCGGGAGTGAGCATATATTACTTGCACTAATAAAGGAAGAAGATATACCTACACTTGTTCTTGCTAAATTTGGACTCACTCCTGACAAAATAAGAAAGGCGGTAATGGGTCAAGTGACCCGCGGAAGCCACTCGGGAGAGGTTCTATTTGCTCCCGATGCGAAGAGGGTTATAGAGTTCGCGGTAGAAGAGGCGAGAATCCTCCACCACCAGTTTGTGGGACCTGAACATCTTCTTATCGGAGTAGTTAGGGAAAAAACGGGACTGGGAGGAAGAATTTTAAGGAGTTTTGGTCTTGACGAATACTCTGTAAGGAGAGAGGTTCTCCAGCTTCTCGGAGAGCTTCCTCCCCAAGAGAGCCAGAGATACGTATCAACACCCAACCTTGATAGGTTCTCAAGAGACCTCACCCAGATGGCAAGGGAAGGAAAACTAGACCCCGTAATAGGAAGGGAAAAAGAAATAGAAAGGGTTATACAGATTCTCGTAAGAAGGAGGAAGAACAACCCCGTTCTTCTCGGGGATCCTGGAGTAGGTAAAACCGCCATAGTTGAAGGACTTGCTCAGAGGATAGCGAACAAGGAAGTCCCGGAACCGCTTCTAAACAAAAGGGTTGTAGCTCTTGACCTTGCCGCACTGGTAGCGGGAACAAAATACAGAGGACAGTTTGAAGAAAGGCTGAAGAACATACTGAAGGAGCTTGAAAAGGCTAATAACGTAATCCTCTTTATAGACGAGCTTCACACCCTTGTAGGAGCAGGTTCTGCGGAAGGTTCTATAGACGCATCCAATATGCTAAAGCCCGCACTGGCCAGGGGTGAGATACAGGTAATCGGTGCTACGACGGTTGACGAATACAGGAAGTATATAGAAAAGGACGGGGCCCTTGAGAGAAGATTCCAACCCGTATACGTTGAGCAACCCTCACCCGAGGACACTATACAGATTCTCTACGGACTTAAACCCAAGTTTGAAGAGTTCCATAAGGTTGAGTATACCCCTGAGTCAATAGAGAAGGCTGTTGAGTTGTCTGTAAAGTACATAACCGACAGAAACCTACCCGACAAGGCGATAGACGTGATGGACGAAGC
>NZ_JBSLZM010000089.1:0-21300 GCF_056494385.1 Aquifex sp.
ATAAAACCCGATGAGTGGAAAGCCCTAATAGGAGGCAAGAAAATAAGGCCCGGTCTTCTCATAGAAATATCTCCGGAGTTTAAGGTTGAGGTTATTGAACACATAGAGGAGGGAAAGTTCAAGGTAAGACTTCACGGGGAGAATCCACTTAAGCTCATAGATAAATACGGACACATACCCATTCCCCCCTATCTGAAGCGTGAAGAGGAGCCCCTGGACCGCGTTTACTACCAGACAATCTTCGCAAAAGAGGAAGGTGCGGTTGCATCTCCTACAGCGTCACTCCACTTCTCGGAAGAACTTATGGAAAAGCTCAAAGAGAAGGGGATAAACTTCGCATTCATAACCCTTCACGTCTCTTACGGAACTTTTAAACCCGTTAAGGTTGAAAACGTAGAAGAACACAAGGTAGACCCGGAATACGTAAAGGTTCCGAGGGAAACGATTGAGAAGATTAAGGAAACGAAGAAAAAGGGAAGAAGGGTTATAGCGGTAGGAACAACAGTCGTCAGAGCCCTTGAAACCGCGGGCTACGAGCCCTTTGAGGGATGGACAGACCTATACATATACCCTGGATACGAGTTTAAGGTTATTGACGGGATGATAACGAACTTTCACCTACCGAGATCCTCCCTCTTAATTCTCGTTTCATCTTTCGCAGGAAGGGAATTTATTTTGAGAGCTTACAGGGAGGCTGTTGAGAAGAGATACAGGTTTTACAGCTACGGGGACGGTATGCTAATTACTTGAAAAACACGGAAAAGTTTGTAAAATATATTTCTCAGGTAAGCCGGAGTGGCGGAACTGGCAGACGCGCCGTCTTGAGGGGACGGTGCCCTTTACGGGCGTGCGGGTTCGACTCCCGCCTCCGGCACCACTAAAACAGAACGACTGACGTAATAACCCTATCTTTCGTCTTATCTCTCCTGTATGAGGGAAGCTCGGGAGAGCAAATCGTGCATTTTTCCCAAACTATAAGGGAGTCTACACCGCTTTTTTTGAGCCTTTGGATTGCCTCCCTCTGGGTATCAAAGAAAAGCTTTCCCTCTCTTATTTCAAGTGTGTAGAATCCGTAGTTTTTAAACTCGCTCCCTACTTCGTAACAACAAGCCTTTGCGGAGGGAAGAACAACCGCCGTTAAATCCCCTTCATCCTCTTCTTTCAGGAGTTTAACGGTTTTCTCTATAATTCCTTTGTGCAACCCCCTCCACCCTGCGTGGATTACCCCTATCCATTTTTCCCCTATCAGTGCAACAGGAACACAATCCGCGGTTTTCACCCCGATGGGATAGTTCCTTAGGTTTGTTATAACTGCATCGCCAACCGCAGGTTTTTCAGGACTAACAATCTTTATAACTTCGCCCGTGTGCTTCTGAACGGGGAGGTATACATTTTTTTCTTCCCTGCTTAAACGAACTATTGCGTTCTTTATCCTGAGTTCAAGTATTACTTGAGTTTCTTCGCCTTTTGGGAAGTTTTCTCCAGACATTCCATAAGGATACCTTTAAATCCTTCCTTTTCTAAGTGTTTTAAACCTTCTATTGTTGTTCCCCCGGGTGAGGTTACCTTTGTTGTTAATGTGTTCGGGTTCTCTCCCGTTTCCCTCAAGAGGTTCGCACAACCCTTAACGGTATCAAGAACTATCTTCAAAGCTTGTTCGTAAGGAAATCCGAGGAGAACTCCTCCTAGAGCGAGTCCGTCTATAAACTGAAATACGTAAGCAGGTGAGCTACCGGCGAGTGCCGTAAACGGGTCAAATAAGCCCTCCTCCAACTTGTATAGCGAACCGCAAGAAAGGAGAAGTTCCTCAACTTTACTCCTTTCATCTTCACTCAGATTTCCGTTGTCTGTTATGGCCATAGCTCCGCTTCCTACAGCGACCGCTATATTTGGCATTACCCTGACTATCTTCTTATCTTTCCCTACAACGTTTTCTATGTCCTCTAAACTTACCCCCGCCATTATGCTCAGAATTATGCCCCTGTAGTCCTTTAACTTATCAAGAACCTTAAGTGAGTCTTTTGGCTTTACCGCAACTATCACTATGTCCGAGGTATCCGCAAGGAACTTAACATCGGTTGCAAAGGCCAGACCCATCTCAACCGCAAGGCTTCTCTTTTCGGGAAGGATGTCTGTCACGGTTATGTTTTCCCTCCCCACTTTCTTCATAAGGCAGGTTGCGAAGGCCTGCCCCATATTTCCGAAACCAACTATACCCACGCGCATAGTTAAGATATTAGCATGCACTTCTTCATCGCAGAGGAAATGCTTGGGAACAAACTAATCCTTAAGGAAGAAGAGGCAAGACACTTTAGGGTTAGGAGAATAGAGAAGAACGAATCCTTCGGCGTTATTTACAACGGAAAGAGATATTTGTGTAAAGCTCTAAAGGTTGATAAGAAGGAGGTCGTTTGTGAAGTCCTTGAAGAGCTTCCCGTAAAAATTCCCGAAAAAAAGGTAACCCTTTACCAGTGTGTAACGGTTGAGTTAAGAACTATGGACCTAATAGTGAGACAGTCCACGGAGCTTGGTCTCTACAGACTTGTTCCGGTTATATCCGAAAGAAGTTTCAGAAAAAAGGAAACGGTATTAAAGCGAAAGGAAAAATGGGAGAGGATTGTTAGGGAAGCTATGAAACAGTCGGGAAGAGCTCACCCCTTGATAATTGATGAACCCGTATATCTTACCGATATAAACCCCGCTCACGAGGAAAACATACTCCTTGATAACTTTACCCAGGGTATAAAGGTAAGAGATTTAAGTCTATCCTCAAGGGATTTCGGGGTGGTTGTCGGGCCTGAAGGTGGATTTTCAAGAAGGGAAGGAGATATCTTAAGGGAAAAGGGTTTTAAGTCCATCCTCCTAGAACCTTATACTCTTAGAACGGAAACCGCATCACTTTGCATTCTTTCCATTCTCATTAACTGCTAACGTTATACCGAGGGACTTAATCTTTCTGTATAAGCTTGATAGGTCAAGACTCAAGGACCTCGCGGTCGCCTTAATGTCGTAGTTGTTCTCTCTCAGCCTTCTTTCTATAAAGAGTTTCTCAAAAGTTTTTTTTGCTTCCTTGAGGCTCTTTATTTTGAACAAGCGTTCAAGGTTCTCGTAATCCTGCTCTTTAAACCCCAGGTCCTCGGGTTTTATAACCTCACCATCACACAGAATAACGGCCCTCTCTATGAGGTTTTTAAGCTCCCTTACGTTTCCCCTCCAAGGTCTTGAAAGAAGAAACTCCTTTGCCTCTTCGCTCAGCTCGAAGCAGTCTTTCTTATATTCCCTTGCGAACCTCCTTAAAAAGTGTTCCGCAAGGAGAACTATATCCTCTCCCCTTTCTCTCAAGGGCGGAAGGTGGATTGTTATTACGGAAATCCTGTAGTATAAATCCTCCCTGAATCTCCCCTTCCTTATTTCTTCTTCAAGGTTCTTATTTGTTGCACAGAGTATACGGGTATCTACGAGGATTTTCTGCGTTCCCCCGAGTCTCGTGAAGCTTTTTGTTTCAAGAAATCTCAGGAATTTGGGCTGAACCTTCGGGTCAAGCTCTCCTATCTCGTCAAGAAACAGGGTTCCTCCGTCCGCAAGCTCAACTTTTCCCTTCTTTCTCGTTAAGGCTCCCGTAAAAGCTCCCCTTTCGTGCCCGAAAAGCTCACTCTCGGCAAGCTCATCGGGGATTGCTGCACAGTTTATATCAATAAAAGCTCCCTTTCTACCGGAGTATTTGTGTATAAGTCTTGCCACTACTTCCTTTCCCGTCCCGCTCTCTCCCGTTATGAGGACGGGAACGTTGCTTTTAGCTACCCTCGGAATTAACCTCTTTATCTCAAGAATTTTCGGGTGATTTCCTATAAACTCTACCTCTTCAGCAAAAATCCTTGAAGATTCGTAATTTTCAAAGGCGTGTTTTACGGTAAGGAGGAATCTCTCCATTGAAAAGGGTTTCTCAAGGAACTCGTAAGCACCTTTCTTAATAGCCCTAACTGCTGTTTCCACGTTGCCGTGTCCCGTTATTACTATAACTACGCTGTCGGGAGAGTTTTCCTTTATAAACTCAATGAACTCAACTCCGTCTCCGTCGGGCATCCAGACATCAAGGACTATGACGGGGTAAAGAAACTTTTTAATCTTTTCTTTGGCTTCCTTTAAGGTTTTTGCACTTTCCGTTTTAAAACCTTCATCTTCAAGAATCCCCCTGAGAGTGCTCACTATACCTTCTTCGTCGTCAATTATGAGGACATATTTGTTCATACTTTTAAGATACAACAGAAGGGTTTTAGGGTATTCGGAGGTCTATATTCCCTTAAAGGTTTACCCGTAAAGGGGTGAGCTATATTGGGTTCTATCTCAAGTAAAGGGTATAAGAAGAAGTCCCTATCAAGGAGAAAAGGGTGGGGAACTTGGAGGAGCTTTGAGTTTATAACCTCTCTTCCGTAAAGTAGTATGTCTATATCTATCTCACGGGGTCCCCATTTGTATCTCTCCTTTCTTCCGAGTTTTTTTTCTATACCCTTTAGTTTGAGCAGAAGATCCGTCGGGGGAAGCTTAGTATCCACGCTCAGAACGAGATTGAGAAAGGGAGGTTGTTCCTCTACACCCCACGCTTTGCTTTCGTAAACGGTTGAGAACTTTACAATTTTTCCGATTTTCTTTATCTCCTCAATGGATTTCAGTATGAAGGATAGCCTGTCTCCTACGTTGCTTCCTATTCCTAAATAAGCTTTCACGTCTATATTATATTTAAAGTTCTTTAAGGAGTAGTTAGCATGGACTTACCTAAGTTAAAGATAGGAAGGATCGAAGTTGAAATTCCCATAATTCAGGGTGGAATGGGTGTCGGTATATCGTGGGAAAACCTGGCAGGGCACGTTGCCCGCGAGGGTGCGATCGGTGTCGTCTCCGCCGTGGGAACGGGATACAGACATCCCCACCTCGTAAAAAGAGATAAGTTCGGAAGACCTATAGGTTCTATAAACACACATCACCCTGAGGCACTGAAGAAGATAATTAAAGACGCTAAGGAAATATCAAAGGGAAAGGGTGCGATAGGTGTAAACATACTCGCAGCGATTACCGACTACGGTAGGGTTGCGAGGGATGCGGCTGAAGCCGGAGCAGACCTAATTATTTCCGGAGCAGGCCTTCCCCTTAAGCTTCCCGAATACGTTGAGGGATACGATGTAGCTCTAGTCCCGATAGTTTCTTCCGCAAGGGCTCTTAACATTATTTGCAGAACTTGGAAGAAAAGGTATAACAGGCTTCCCGATGCTGTTGTCCTTGAAGGTCCTAAATCGGGAGGACACCAGGGTTTTAAATACGAAGACTGCTTTAAACCCGAAAACCAACTTGAGAACCTTCTTCCCTCGGTTCTTCAGGAAGCCAAGAGGTGGGGAGATATACCCGTAATCGTTGCCGGCGGTGTTTGGAGCTATCACGATATTAAGAAGTTCATAGAGATGGGTGCAGCCGGTGTTCAGATGGCAACGAGGTTTATCGCCACACACGAGTGCGATGCACCCCAGATTTACAAGGAGCTCGTTACGAACCTTGAAAAGGACGATATAATGCTTTTCAAGTCCCCAGTAGGATACCCGCTCAGGGTAATAAGAACACCGTTCATAGAGAAGCTCCTTAACGGCTTTAACGGGTGGAACGGGTGTGTATCCCACTGTGTAGTTCCTTGTAACAAAGGGGAAGAGGCAAAAAAGGTAGGTTTCTGCATAGCGGACAGGCTGGGTCTTGCTTGGCTCGGAGATTACGAAGAGGGTATATTTATAAGCGGTGCAAACGGACACCTACTTAAGTATCAGGGTATTATATCGGTTAAAGAGTTGATAGAAATACTTACCGGAAGAAGGAAAGACCACACCCTTGAAAAAATAGAAGAAAAAGCTGTTAAAGTTTGAGCTCTTCCTTCATCTTTAGAGCTTTCTCAAATATACTCCTGTCTCCCTTGTACTTTAACAATTTTTTTGCAGCTTCAACGGGGAAAAACTTCGCATCCTTTACTTCCCACGAAGGTTTCGGTTCTCCCGACACGTATCTCATAAGGTAATACTTAACGGTTTTAAAGACCCTCTCCCCTTTCAGTCTATACCAGTAGTGTATCTCCCCTATGTAAGCTAATATCTCACCTTTTACGTTCGTCTCCTCGTAAACCTCCCTGAGCGCAGCCTCTTCCGGGGTTTCGCCCTTCTCTATGTTTCCCTTAGGAAAGCTCCAAACACCCGAAGGGTTTTTTATGAGAAGAACCTCGTTGTTCTTAAAAAGAACTCCACCCGCAGAGAACTCCCTCCTCATTTATCAAGCTCTTTAAGTATCTCGTCGGTTATATCTATCCCTTCATCTTTGTAAAGGAGCATGTTACAGTCAAATACGGCCTTCAGACCTTTCGTTTTTGCCTTTTTCTCAACAATAGCTATAACCTTGTCAAAAATCATCTGCTCAAGCTGGGATTTCTTTTTTGAAAGCTTCGTTTGAGCTTCAACCTGAAGTTTTCTTAATTCCTCTTCAAGTCTTTCAATCTCCTCCATCGTTTTCTTCTTAGCCTTTTCGGAGATTATACCGCTTTCCGCCTTCTTTTTAAGCTCTTGAAGTTTTTTCTGCTTACTTTCTATCTCCCTTTGGTACTTCTCTACATCCCTTTTAAACTCTTGCTGGGTCTTTGCTATGAACTTGGACTCCCTTATTATCTTGTTTGTATCAACACAGGCAATATCAAGAGCAAAAATAAAACCCCCTGCAAGTGCGAAGGAAAGAAAAAATTTTTTCATAACTACCCCCTTTACTCAGTTTAAGAAAAAGTATATCATCCATCCCGTTACCGCGACGTATATCCAAACAACCGCGGTTATGGGTGCTATCTTCCTGTGTTTGTCGTAAAGTCCTTTAAAACCCAAGTAAACGGTGTAGACCGCAAGAGGGAAGTTTATTATGGCTAAAATTGTATGGGACCAAAGAACAAAGTAGTAAAGAGTCCTATACTCCCCCGTGTATTTTTTCGGGGGAAAGAGAGAGAATTTCACAAGGTAGAGAATTACGAATATGAGTGCTAAGAATGATGCGGTAAGCATCGCTTTCTTATGGAGCTCTCTTCTTCCTGTTTTTATGAGAAAAAGACCCGTTAGTATTAACAAACCACTTAGGCCTATCGTTATAAGACTTAGCCAGGTTAATATCTCATACATGGTTAGCTTATTTTAACAGATAAACCGCAAGGAAGACCACAATATAAGTCATAATTGCAAGGAGTGCGAGAATTACACCCACAACTATATTAAACCTCTTCTCCCTCTCTTCCCTCTTTCTCATTCCTTACTCTCCATAAAAGGCTTTTCAGAACAAAAAGAACAAAAGAAGCCCCTCCGATGACCGAAAGTATTGACCCAACTCCCATGAGTATCATAAAGAGGTAAACCTTAATATTGTGTATGTATTCCGTTCCGGGGGTTTTTCTAGGAGCTCCGAAAACACCCGCCCAGAAGAGTCCGGCGACGAACATAAGCATCCCGAAACCGTAAAGGAAGGGAATACTCTTAGTAAACCTTCCGAGTTTGTTTACGTAACCGAAGTCTTCAAAAAGTTTCAGGGTAAAGACCATAACGGCCACAAGTATGCTCGCTATAACTCCGTGGTAGTGAGCGGGAACACGCGTATCCATACCTACGATTAGATAGCCCATCAATGCCCCCACGAAGTATATAAACACGGAAAGGGAAAGTCCCAGCCTGTAGAAATCCCTCTTTCTCAGGGATTTGGAGAGTATAATAGCTCCGTAAGAAATCGTAGGAAGGCCTATACCAACCGCATAACCCCACTTTGTTAATACCCTGCCGCCTTCACCGAGGGGGTCCATAAAAAACTGAGCCAGGAAGTAAACACCCGGGAAGGTTAAGAGAAGCGTATTTAAGAACCTGAGGTCTATAACTCTTTCATCCAGCAAGAGAAACCACAGGGAGAGAAGAATTCCCGCGTTTACGAACTGGTGTATGTGCCCCGGAAACCAGAAAAGCGCCTCGTAATACTGGTGGGGATTTAACTCCCGTGAAGTTACTATGTAAGAAACTGCAAGCGTTAAGGGAAAGAGAAGGGAGTTTATCACCGTTGTTGAGAGAACAGACTCAAGTGTAGACCCCACGTAAAAGTTTTTAATGGCTTCTTTTGAAAATCTAAGAGCGTTAAGGAAAACGGACAGAAGAAAAAGAGAAACACCTACAAAGAAGAGGGGATGTATAACCGTGGGAACGTAGTTGTTCCAGAGAGCTTGTCCGAGTCCCAAAGCGGAGACTACAACTATAAGGAAGAACCCTAAGGCCCCGGGAAGGAAGAAAAGAGGGTTATCCTCCTTCTTAAAAATCCTGTGCCACAGAAAAATGAGAAAGGCGTAAAGACCTATTATGAGTGCGGAATCAACGTGTCCCACAAGTGCGTGATAAAAATACTCAGGAGGAAAGAAATCGGCCAGACCAGGTGTTCTTGCAATTGCAACAAGTAGGGCAAAAAAGCCCCCTAAAGCTATTGAAACGATAAACAGGTAAAACCAGAGCATAACTACCTCACCATGTCAACAATCATCATTCCAAAAAGAACCGCAAGGTAGATAATGGAGAAGAAAAATAACCTCATACTTTCCTCTTTCTTTGAGAAGAAGAACTTTAGGGTAAGACCCAAGTAAACGAGGTTCATAACAATCGCCGTTATAAAGTAAAACTCTCCTACCATACCCGTGAGATAAGGGATAAGGCTAACCGGAAAGAGTGAAGCGGTGTATAAAAGAGTTTTCAGCTTCGTTATGAAAACACCCCTTGCCACGGGAAGGGTCGGAATTCCGGCTTTTTTGTAGTCCTCTCTATATTTTAGTGCAAGGACCCAGAAGTGAGGAGGTTGCCAGAGGAACATAAGGAGGAACAGAGCAACGGCGTTAACATCTATTGAGCCGGAAGCGGAAACGTAGCCTATGACGGGAGGGAGCGCTCCGGATATTCCCCCTATCTCGGTGGCGAGGGGACTTTTTCTCTTTAAGAGGAGCGAGTAAAGGACGACATAGGAGAAAGAAGCAAGGGCTACGAGCAGGGTGGGCATCACACCTACGAAAGTTAGCATAATTGTGAAGGAAAGAACCTGTAGAACTATCCCGAAAAGCAGAGCCTTTAAGGGGTTTACCGCACCTCTCGGGATAGGCCTATCCGCGGTTCTCTCCATAAGGCGGTCTATGTCCTTATCTATAACCATATTGAGAACCGCAGAGCCCGCCGCCGCAAGACCCGTTCCCATTAAGGTCCAAAAAACGAGCTCGGGGTCAAGGTTTCCCCTTGAGCCGAGATACATTCCCCCGAGTGTGGTTATGAGAACAAGGGAAACTATTCCCGGCTTTGTAAGGGCTAAGTAGTCCTTAAGGGTTCCCTGGTAAGTTTCCACTCTCTCACTCATTGGACAACACCTCTAAACTCGGCGTAAGTTTTTAATACGGAAGGAGCAACAAGGTAAGAAACCCAGGCCACTATAAGGAAACCTATCGCTATATGTAAGAAGAGATAAGGAAGGAAGAAGCCCGATACAACTGTGGCAACTCCCGCGAGTATTTGTGCTACCATAAGGATAAAAGTTATAACGCTTTCACTGTTTAGCTTCTTAAACATTATGAATAGGGAGAGAATGACAAGAAATCCCGCGTAGGTTATGTGAAGGTAGTAAACGAACTGGTTGTATTCCAGTGCCTTTACGTATCTCACGAATATGCCGAGAAGTATCTGGAACATAACCGCGATGTATAGTGCTTCCGAGTAAGGAATTCTTTCTTCAAGCCTTTCTCCGAAATACTTGACGTAGTAATAAGTAATAGTTATCGTTGAGAGTATGAAAACCGAGAGTATGAGGTGAGAGGTTGTGTAAACATAGTCAAGGAGTTCCCTAAGAAGGGGAGCCTCCGTTACAACAACCCTCATACCGAGGAGTGCCTCAAGAACGAGAGCCAGAAATATAAACACGAGAGCCTTCTTTACGAAGGATGTTCCCCTCTTAAAAGCGTAGAAAAGCGTCGTGAGTAAGACTATCCCCGTTATACCGCCGAGTATACGGTGGGTCTGTTCTATCCAGGGCTGAAGGGGTGTGGGTGCTACAACGGGAGCAGGAGGGGTAGGTATCTCTTCTTTTAGTTGGAAGGGTAAGAGTTGCCCGTGGCAGAGGGGCCAGTCCGGACAACCGAGCCCCGAACCCGTTGATGTCACTATACCACCGAAAACCATAAGAATATAGGTAAGAACTACCGAAAGGAGGACGAGGGTTTTTAAAGGACTACTTCTCAACACCTGAACCTGATTCATTCTCTCCTCCTTTTTTAAGCCTCATCTCCCTCATTTCATGGAAAAGGTTCGTAGTTCTTGCGTTTTTAAGCCTCTCCAGGAACCTTTCCCTGTTTTCAGGATACTTTAGGTAGTTGTAAACCGTGTATGTCATGGAAAGAAGGGCTATTCCCAAGAATATGAGAGCTATAAGATACTTCTTAAAGCCTTCACTCATAATTTTAACAATATACCATTAGAGTAAATCCTTTATGTCCTTCTCCAGTTCCCTGTAGATGCCGAGTCTCTTTTTCACGATAACTCCATCCCTGTTTACGAGGTAAGAGGTCGGAAGCCCTTGAGGATTGAAGTAATTAAGTGCTTCGTCATTTGCGACCACGACTATAAAGAGAAGCTTATACTCTTTGAGAAAGTCTTTCAGGTTTTCTGGGTCCGTATTTATGGCTATTATCTCAAAGCCTTTATCCCTATACTTTTTGTAAACCTCCTTAAAGAGAGCCAGCTCCTCTTTACAAGGTGGACACCACGTAGCCCAGAAGTTTATAAGAACCACTTTTCCCTTAAAATCCCTGAAGTTTACCTTTTTACCATCAGGTGTTTCAAGGGTTATATCGGGAACGGGTTTATTCACAACTTCGGAGTATCCGTGTCTATCCTGTTGTATACCTATGTAAACGAGAAGTCCGAAGAGTATCAGGGCAAGAAGGGGAGGAATGAGGCGTCTCATACCTTTTTCCTATCCTCCGGAAGTTCCCTCGGTTCAACACCGATATACTCGTACTCCTCTTCGGAAAGCCTCTTTGAGAAGGGTTTTTCCTGAGTGAGTTCCTCATAGGCGTGAGCCACGAGTCCGGGAACCCTTCCTATAATGAAGAAACCCTTACCGAGTCTCCAGTCAAAACCCATATCCGAGGTAATGGCGGCTATAGCACCGTCAACGTTGAGGACTATTCTCTTACCCTTCTGCTTGTATATTTCTTCTTCAACCCTTTTTGCAAACTCACAGTGCTCTTTACAAAAGCCGTATTTTTCCGCAAGTTCAAATAGTCTTCTCGTTCTCGGGTCAAACTCCTTATAATACCTGTGTCCGTATCCGGGAATAGGCTTTTTCTGGGATAAATACTCCTTTACTATCTCCTCAACGGGTCTTTTACTCTTTACCCCTTCCTGCATAAACTTCATAGCATCTTCAAGGGCTCCCCCGTGGGCACTTCCGAAGGCGAGGACTCCCGCACCCACACCAACGTTCAGGGAGTTTCCACCGCTTATTACCGCCCTTGTAGCTATGACCGAGGGAGGAGCTATACTGTGTTCTATAACCGATACGAATATGGCGTCCATCATCTTGGCTTCCGCTTCAGAGGGAAGTTCCCCTTTAAGGAGCAGGTATATAGCCTCGGAGAAGGTAAGGTTACCTACAAGGTCAAGGAGTCTGTATCCCCTCACGTAGGGCTCGTGGTTAACATGGGTTGATATTGCGGTTCTCCACTTCTTCTCAGCCATAGGAAAGATTATATTAAATTCGGATATGAAGGAGAAGGTTATAGTAATCGGAGGAGGGCTTGCGGGCTCGGAAGCGGCCTGTAGACTCGCAAACGAAGGACACAGGGTAATCCTCTACGAGATGAGGCCTAAAAAGATGACCCCGGCCCACAAGACCGGAAACCTTGCGGAACTCGTGTGCAGTAACACTCTCGGAGGACTTGAGCTTACCACCGGAGCGGGACTCCTGAAGGCGGAAATGAAGATGCTCGGTTCCCTTGTTGTTGAAGCAGCTCAGGTTGCGAGAGTTCCCGCGGGCGGAGCTTTGGGTGTTGATAGAAAGATATTTTCCGAATACATAACAGAGAAGATAGAAAGCCATCCCAACATAACCGTTGTAAGGGAGGAAGTTAAAGAAATTCCCGAGGATGAAATCGTAATAATAGCAACGGGGCCTTTAACCTCCGACGCACTTTCGGAAAAGATAAAAGAGCTCGTAGGATACGACACACTATACTTTTACGATGCTATAGCTCCGATAGTTGAGGCGGACAGTGTAGACTTCTCAAAAGGTTTCTGGGGTTCAAGATACGGGAAGGGAGGTGAGGATTACTTCAACTGTGTTCTTACAGAAGAGGAGTATAAAGTCTTTTACGAAGAGCTTCTAAAGGCGGAGAAGGTTCAACCGAAGGACTTTGAAAAAGCAGTTCATTTTGAGGGTTGCCTTCCGATAGAAGAAATGGCGGAAAGAGGATACAAAACTCTCCTTTTCGGCCCTATGAGACCCGTCGGCTTAATAGACCCGAGAACGGGTAAACAGCCTTTTGCTGTTGTTCAGCTAAGAAAGGAGAACAAGGAAGGGACGCTTCTGTCCCTCGTGGGCTTTCAGACGAAACTCACTTATAAGGAGCAAAAGAGGGTTTTCAGACTAATACCCTGTTTAAGAAATGCGGTTTTCGTAAGGCTCGGTTCCATGCACAGGAACACCTTCATCCAATCAAACAAGGTTTTAACTCCCTTCTTAAACCTCAAGAAGAAGGAGAATGTATTCTTTGCAGGTCAGATTACGGGTGTTGAGGGATACGTTGCATCCTCAGCTACCGGTATCCTTGCAGGCATAAACGCGGGAAGGCTCGCAAGGGGAGAAAAACCCGTTAAAGCTCCCGAGGAAACAATGCTCGGGGCACTCGTGAAGTATATAACCACAAAGGAAGGTGAGCTCCAGCCTATGAACCCCGTTTTCGGACTGCTTCCTCCCCTCGAGAAGAAGGTAAAGGATAAGAAAAAAAGAAAGGAACTTATGGCCCGGAGAGCACTAAAGAAAATGGAGGAGTGGATAAAAGAACATGAGCTCCTTAAAGGTGAGTTAGTAAGGATTTGATAGAATTTCAATAAATGGAATTTAAATGCGGGGTATATGAGAAGATAAAAAGAGGGGAAGAATTAACCGAAGAGGATAAAAGAAACTTAAAAGAGATAATAAAGAAGATGTTTAATTTCTTCGTAGAGCAAGAAATATTCCCCACCCCGAACAACTACACAAAGTGGTTTTTCGTTTTTTGTTACGTTGTTGAAAACAAAATAGAACCTTCGGTTAACGAACTCATAGACCTTTATTACAAGATATTTAAAGAAGCAAAAATAGACCTCAGGCTATCCGTGGAGCTTGAAAGACTTTTATCGGAGGTTCACCACGTAATATACGAATACATAGAAACCGTTAAGGGATATGACGTAAAGTTTAAAAAGCATGAAGAGAGGATAGAAAAGAAGTCGGAAGGTGTAAATACCGAGCTCCTCAGAAGCATACTGAAGGAGCTTTCGGAGCTAAGAAAAACAAACCAAGAGTTGATAAACGAGCTCAGAGAAAAACAAAAACAGGCAGAAAGACTTAAGAAAGAGCTTGAAACCTTAAAGGCACAGGCTTTTATAGACTACCTTACCGGCTTGAAGAACAGAAGGTCAATAGAAAAAGCCCTCAGCGACTTTTTAAGGGACTTTAAGAATTACGGATACCCTTTCTCTGTAATAATGATGGACCTGAACGAGTTTAAACAGATTAACGATAAACACGGCCATCCCGTCGGAGACTGTATCCTTAAAGAGATCGGGGAGATTCTGAGGAAATACCTTAGGGCTAAAGACGCCGTTGGGAGATACGGAGGGGACGAGTTTCTCATCATACTTCCGGGGATAAAGCTTGAGAACGCTCTTAAGGTCGCAAAGAGACTTAGAAACGCAATAGAAAACCACGTGTTCAGGTGTGATGATAAAGAGCTTAGGATATCCGCAAGTTTTGGAGTTATTGAGGTAAACGAAAGCTTTAAGGACATTAATGAGATACTAAAGAAGGTTGACGAAAAACTATACGAAGCAAAGAAAAGAGAAGACAGAATAGCTTATTAAGCTACCATCTCCTTAGCCTTCAGGTATTTCTTCAGGAATTTTCCCGTGTAAGAGTTGGGATTGTTTGCTATATCCTCGGGAGTCCCTACGGCAACAATCCTACCTCCTCTTTCTCCTCCTTCTGGACCGAGGTCTATAACCCAGTCTGCACACTTTATAACGTCAAGGTTGTGCTCTATAACGACTACTGTATTTCCCTTTTCTACAAGCTTTCTTAAAACTTTTATGAGTTTATTAATGTCGTCCATATGTAAACCGGTTGTCGGTTCATCAAGGAGGTATAACGTTCTCCCCGTGTCTTTTTTGGAAAGCTCTCTTGCCAGCTTTATCCTTTGGGCTTCACCTCCCGATAGTGTGGGAGCCGGCTGTCCCAACTTTATGTATCCGAGACCTACGTCTTTTAAAACCTGAAGCCTTCTCCTTATGGGCGGATGGTTCTCAAAGAACTCATAGGCCTCGTCAACGGTCATCTCAAGAACGTCCGCTATACTTTTCCCCTTATACTTTATCTCAAGGGTCTCCCTGTTGTAGCGTTTTCCCTTACACACCTCACAGGTAACGTAAACGGGAGGCAGAAAATGCATCTCTACCTTTATAACACCCTCTCCCTGACAGGCCTCGCACCTTCCCCCTTTAACGTTAAAGGAAAACCTTCCCGGTTTGTATCCCCTTGCCCTCGCCTCCGGCGTTTGGGCAAAAAGGGTTCTTATTAGGTCAAAGACTTTTGTATAAGTTGCGGGATTGCTCCTCGGAGTTCTTCCTATGGGGGATTGGTCCACATTTATAACCCTGTCTATGTGTTCAAGCCCTTCGATTCTTTCAACTTTTCCAACCTGCTCGTGGGTTCCGTAGAAGTAGTTTTTAGCGTATTTGTAAAGAATATCGTATATCAAGGTAGACTTTCCGCTCCCCGAGACACCCGTTATGCACACAAACAGCCCCAGGGGAATCTCAACGGTAATGTTCTTTAAGTTATGTTCCCTTGCCCCGACAATTCTTATGAACTTATCCCCGGGCTTCTTTCTCTCCTCGGGAACGGGTATCTCCTTCCTTCCGCTGAGGTATGCTCCCGTAAGTGAATTGGGGTTTTCTTTAATTTCCTCAACGCTTCCCTGTGCGACTATGTATCCCCCGTTTTTTCCGGCTCCTGGACCGAGCTCTATCACGTAATCCGCCGACTCAATAGTTTCGGGGTCGTGTTCAACGACTATAACGGTATTTCCGAGATCCCTCAAACCTTTGAGTGTATTTATGAGTTTATTCGTATCCCTGGGATGAAGACCTATTGAAGGCTCATCAAGAACGTAGAGAACTCCCGAAAGTTTAGAACCGAGCTGGGTGGCAAGTCTAATTCTTTGCATCTCTCCACCCGATAGGGTTGTAGCACTCCTTGATAGAGAGAGGTAGTCAAGACCTACGTTTACCAGAAAGCCCAGCCTTTCAACAATCTCCTTCAGTAATCTATCCGCGATTATCCTCTCTTTTCCTTCAAGCTTCTTTTCAAGCTTTTCAAAGAACTCCTTAGCCTTTCCTGCGGGCATACGGACGACGTCCCATATGCTCTTTCCTTCTATAAGAACGGATAGAGCCTCCTTCCTGAGCCTTGCACCCTCACAAACGGGACACGGTTTCTCGACTATGTATTCCTCTATCTCTTCCCTTACTCTTTCACTTTCCTCTTCAAGGAATCTTCTCTCAAGGTGTCTTATGACACCTTCAAACCCGAGGTTTTCACTTCCGTAAAGAACAGCGGTTCTTACGCTCTCCGGAAGTTTGTTCCATGGCGTCCTCGGGTCGTATCCGAGTCTTCTAATCAGGTTTCCCACGGGGAACTTTAGATAACCGAAGAGTCCGCTATCTGTTATCCTTATGGCCTTTACCGCCGGCTTTTCGGGGTCTATCAAGAGTGCCGGGTCTACCTCCCACTTGACTCCCAGCCCCTTACAAGCGGGACACGCACCATAAGGTGAGTTAAAGGAAAAAAGTCTCGGAGAGAGCTCTGGAATGGTGAAGCCGTGCTCCGGGCAAACCATCTTCTCGCTGAAAAGCTCCTC
This sequence comes from Aquifex sp., assembly GCF_056494385.1. NCBI lineage: Bacteria > Pseudomonadati > Aquificota > Aquificia > Aquificales > Aquificaceae > Aquifex > Aquifex sp. The sequence goes on from NZ_JBSLZM010000089.1 coordinate 16,241, forward strand.
GTTTCCCTCTTCAACGTCTTCAATCTTTACGAGACCGTTTGAGAGCTCAAGCGCTTTTTCCAGGGCTTCAAGGAGTCTCGGCCTTTCATCTTCTTCAACTCTTAACCTGTCAACAACGAGTTCTATCGTGTGCTTTTTATTTTTCTCAAGTTGGGGAACTTCTATGACCCTTACGAGCTCTCCGTCAACCTTTACACGGGAGTATCCCATGTGCTCTATCTGTTTGAAGAGCTCCTTAAACTCTCCCTTTTTACCCCTTACGAGGGGTGAGAGGACCATAACCCTTTTTCCCCTATATTTTTCAACAATTTTCTCAAGTATCTCGTGGGCAGAAAGTCCGGAAAGCAGTCTTCCGCAGTGGGGACAGTGGGGTTTCCCTATGTTAGCCCATAAAACCCTAAGGTAGTCGTAAATCTCGGTTACCGTTCCAACCGTTGAACGTGGGTTTTTTGAGGTAGTCTTCTGGTCTATGGCTATTGCAGGGGACAACCCTTCTATGCTCTCAACCTCGGGTTTTTCCATAACCCCTAAAAACTGCCTCGCATAAGAAGAAAGGCTCTCCACATATCTCCTTTGACCTTCCGCGTAAATTGTGTCAAAAGCGAGGGAAGACTTCCCGGAACCGGAAGGACCCGTTATCACCACGAGTTTATTCTTGGGTATTTCTACGTCTACGTTTTTCAGGTTGTGCTGTTTCGCACCCCTTACGATAATCCTGTCCATAAGATTTGAATTTAAATAATTCCCTCCTCCCTGAAGGAAAAGTAATCTTCCTCCGAAAGGATTATGTGGTCAAGTAGCTCAAAACCGAGGATTTTACAGGCTTTTATTAACCTTTCGGTGAAGTTTATATCTTCATTTGAAGGTTTTGCTTCCCCTTGCGGGTGGTTGTGGGCTATTATTATACCGTTTGCAGAAAGCTTTACCGCTCTGAATAAGATATCTTTCGGTTTTGCTATTAAAGTGTTTCCGTTCCCGAGGGCAACGACCTCGTAGTCAAGAAGCCTGTTGCTGAGGTCCAGATAAAGGGCTATAAGTGTTTCCTTTCTTTCGTTTAGTTTGTCTTTGAGAAAGTTAACCGCTTCCTTAGGGTTCCTTATTGAAACTCCCTTTTTTCTTTTGTTTATTCTTTTTGAGAGCTCAATTAATGCCTTAACCTGCAAGGCTTTTACAAGACCAAGCCCTTTAACGTTAAGGAGCTCTGAAATGTCTTTCTTCTCAAGCTCTTCCCAGCCCATCTCTAACAACTCCTTAGATAGAGATAGAACATCGTGCCCCCTAGTTCCGGAGCCTAAGATAACCGCAAGGAGCTCCTCATCCGAAAGGAATTCCGCTCCCAGCCTGAGGAGTTTTTCCCTGGGTCTTAACTCTTCGGGAATGTCCTTTATGGAGCGGTAGGTGTAACTCACTCTATCCCGAGCCTTTCCCATATCTCGTCTATCTTTTTCTTTACTTCGGGGCTCATTTCTATTACTTCTGGCCATTCTCTTGTGTATCCCTCCTCCTTCCACTTGGTGGTTGCGTCAATAATCATCTTACCACCGAATCCTACCTCGTTGGTAGAGTGGTCAAGCACATCTATGGGCCCCTTGAGCATCAAAACGTCCCTCTGGGGATCAACGTTGTTCCCCCAAGCCCAAAGAACTTCTCCTAAGTCCTGAACGTTTACCCAGTCGTCAAAAACAACTATGTGCTTTTCAAGGGACATAAGTCCCAATCCGAGGAGGGCGTATGCAACCTTAAAGGCGTGTCCGGGATACCTCTTCTTTATTGAGACAAAACAGAAGTTGTGAAAACATCCCTCCGCGGGCAGGTGGTAATCAACGACTTCCGGCAGGTTAAACTTTATTAGTGGGAGGAATATCCTCTCCGTTGCCCATCCGAGGTATTTATCCTCCTGAGGAGGTCTCCCTACTATGGTCGTAAGGTAGTAAGGATCCTTTCTCATAACTATGGCTTTTACATGCATCATGGGATATTTATCAACAGGTGTGTAAAAGCCCGTATGGTCTCCAAAGGGTCCCTCGTCAACCAACGGGTCTTCCGGGTCTACGTATCCCTCAATAACTATTTCCGCATTTGCGGGATACGCAAGGTCAACTGTAAGACCCTTTACGAGCTCAACGGGTTTCTCCATTATTATGCCTGCAAATAAGTACTCGTCAACCTCGGGAGGAAGGGGGGCGGAAGCAACATAAGGAAGTGGGGGTTCTCCTCCAATTGCTATAGCAACATCAAGCTTTTTTCCGAGTCTCTTTGCCTTCCAGTAGTGGTGGTTTCCGTCCTTATGTATCTGCCAGTGGAGGGCAAGTTTATCCTTATCAAGAACCTGAAGTCTGTAGAGTCCTACGTTTCTTATACCGCTTTCCGGGTCCTTTGTTATAACTTGACCGAAGGTTATGAACCTTCCCCCGTCTTTTGGCCAACACTTCAGTATAGGGAGTTCCTCCAGGTTTATATCTCCCATTATAACTTCTTCCTGAACCTTTCCCTTCTTTACAAGCTTGGGTATTGCGTCGTTCAGTTTCTTTAGCTCTGGTAGTTTTTTTAGCTTTTCAAGGAAGGTTTTAGGGATTTCGGGCTTCAGTATCCTGTAGAGTTTCCAGCCGATATCCTCAAGGTTTTCGTATCCGAGGGCCATCTTTATCCTCTTTTCGGAACCGTAAAGGTTCGTTATTACGGGAATATCGTACCCCTGCGGATTTTCAAAAAATAAGGCTTTCCCACCTCCAGGCATCTTACAAACTCTGTCGGTAACTTCCGTTATCTCAAGAATAGGGGAAAGGGGTTCCTTTATTCTTACGAGCTCCCTTTCCTTTTCAAGAGCTTTTATAAAGTCGTGTAGGTCTCTGTAGGGGTACCCCATAGGAGTATTTTAATGATAACTTCTGACTAAGGAAAGGATTATAAGCTCCCAACCGTTTGCGAGGACAAAGAGCATAATCTTGAATGGTAAAGAAATGAGCTGAGGGGGAATCATTATTATCCCCATTGATATAAGTATGGAAGCGACAACTATATCTATTATTAAGAAAGGTATATAGATGAGAAATACAATTTCAAAGGCTGTCTTTAGCTCACTCACCATAAAGGCGGGTATTAGAACACGTGTGGGTATATCCTCGGTGGATTTTAACTTTTCCTTGGAAATTTTAGCCACACTTAAAAAGGCCTCAAGGGTTTCTTTTCTCGTATGTCTCAGCATGAACTCCCTTATATAACGCTCGGTTCTTTTGAAAAACTCCTCATCGCTTATCTCTTTTTTTATGTAAGGCTTAAAAGCCTGGTTGTTAATTTTGTCTATCGTTGGTTTCATTATGAAAAAGGTTAAAAACAGGGAAAGAGATATAATAACGGGGTTGGGAGGAATCTGGGGTGTTCCTATGGCTTGGCGAAGCAGTGAAAGAACGACGACTATTCTCGTGAAGGATGTAAACATTATGAGAATAGACGGAACTAAGCTTAGAACGGTTAAAAATATTAAGAGTCTTATCGTATCCGCTAAGTTTCCACCTCCCACTTTTACCTCAATGGGCGGTATCTGGGCAAGTAAAAGGGAAACGTTAAGAAGGATTATCGGTAACACTCTCCTCATGCAAAACTTTAGCGAATTTCGGACCGAAAATTATAAAGAACCTTTTCTCCTTTATCTTAAGACTTGCTACGAAAACCTCCCTTGAAAGGGGAACTATCTCTTCAACCTTTATATTTTTCCCCGAAAGCTTTATAAGATTTCTTCTGAAAAGATAGTTGAGGAATATATAGATAAGGGGAAGAAGGATAAGGAGAAGTAAGAAGCTTTTCAGGAGATACTCTATCACTTTTCTATTATCGTTTCTTCTACCTTCATACCGAAGTGTCTTCCCGCTTCTTCAACGTATCCGAGAACCTCGTCTCCCTCCTTCAATTCCGAGACCGATACGGGTGTTCCGTCCGGTCTGGTCAGCCTTATGGTTTCCGCGTTCTGGAGTATACAGCTGAGCTTTTTGTTCTCATACCTTCCCTCAATCAGTATCATGGGTCTTCTCTCAACCTTAGCCCTGCCCACATACGTTACCCTTCCCCTTCCCTTGTAGTCGTATACCATAACCTTATCCCCCGCTTCCAGTTCACATAAATACTTTGTCCTGTTGTTGGGGACCCTTATATACATATGAACCGCTCCTGCGTTAACTCTAAAGGGTCTTGCCGCAACGTAGGGGTTTTCCTCCGTCTCAGCATGAACGAGGAACATGCCTCCCGAGGAGTTTCCGACGAGCATTCCCTCACCTCTGTGAAGGAGCGATACGGTATCAACGCAAACCCTATCCCCAAGACCGAGGGGTAGAATTCTCGTTATCTTAACCTTTACGAGCTCAAGCTTTTCCCCTTGTTCTCCTACTATCTGACCAACTTTCTTAATCTCGTTTACATCCCTTGACTTTAGAACCACCCCCTTGACGCCCTTTTCAAGTGTCTGGAGTGCAACCTCGGCCTCCTGGGCATTCTTAACTACGGCGTAGAGCTCTTCCCTTTGGGCTATTAAGTTTTCAAGGGGAATTACTGTCCAGTCGGTTGTTTCGACTATTACCTTAACGTTCGGCGGATACTTTGCCGCCCTCTCTTCGTCCTCCTTACCCTTTATAAGAACATAAACTGCATCCTCTCCCAGCTTAAGGTCTCCGTCGGGAGATATAACCGTTATCCTTCCCGCCTTTTTCGCCTCCTCAACCATTCCCTTTTCGGGAATCACTACTGCGGTCGCTCCTGCTTCAAGGGCTACGGAAACGAGTTTCCTGTCAAAGGGTTCTATCCATACCCAGAATTCCTTCATGCTATTATTTTACAGAAAACTACGCCATGGCGTCCAAAGGTCTTGAATTTTTTGAAAGTCATTATAAAATTAATTCAGAAGGGGAATAACTGCAGGGAGAAAAACTCCCTGCGACCCGTAAATATTTTTAGTTAAATTAAAAGGGCTGGTAGACCTCTTAATGTCTGCCCTACCCGTGGACCGCGGGGAAGTAACGCCCGTGGAGAGGGCTAAGCCCTCGTTGAAGCGGGAAGCCCCTCATCTTTGA
>NZ_JBSLZM010000090.1:0-2196 GCF_056494385.1 Aquifex sp.
CCGCTATAGCCTCTACGAGCCTTTCAGGTAACTTCATTTTAAATCATTATACAAAAGCCTATCCTTATTAATAAGGAGGTGGGGAGATGCCCATTTACGTAATGCTTACAAAGATATCCCCTTACGCTGTTAAGAACCTTGAAAGGCTAAAAGAAATTGAGCAGGAAGCGGAACGCCTTATAGAGGAAAACTGCCCGGTTGCTACGATTATACGCTCCTTTGGACACGTGACTACGGAAACCCGACCTGCAATTCAGTGGAAAGACCTTAAAACTCAATAGTCATATATAGACATTTGACGCAAACAGAAACAATTGAAAGCTGTAAAAGATGAGCTAAAATATAATGAGAGAAAATGCAGAACGGAAAGCCTGCGGAGGGAAGGTTTCCCTATGATGCAGGCAGAAGGAATCCGTTCCGCAATAAGGTTGAAGCGTGGAAGTGAACCTGTCCCATCTCCTAAATGGAGGTGGGAGAGCCCGCTCTGTGGTGCGGGTTGGGATTTCGCTTTCAAGGGGAGTCCCTAAAGCAACAGCTACCTATTTCTATATTTCTTTACTTTTGTCTACATTTTAAGGTAGCTGTTGCAACCACTTTAAAGAGATAATAAGCACAATAATAAGCACGCACCCCGGAATTTCCGTTACATATTTCTAGGAATTCACAACTTTTACATCTTCCGTTTATTTTTCGGGGATATTCCCTAAGTTTTGAAAGTATACCGTTTGAGTTTCGAATTTCCGTAAATCCTTTCTCCCTCAAGTTTCCCAATGAATGGAAAAAGAAAGGGGCGGGCTTTACAGTACAGATTGCACCTGTTGGTTAAGTTCCATATGAGGATTACACCGCGGAGCGGTTCTATTACCTTAGTATTTTACCACTCCGCTTTTACTTGACATATTCCTTCTCCCATAGCATTGCACTTTATCTCCGAAACCCTTATTTTTCTTCCGAAAAATTCTTCCAGAACGCCTCCTATGAAACCCGCTTCAAAATGACATACCCTCCTCCCTATATTCGGCATCCCTGCACAGGTTATACACTCATCAATAGAAACTATTAACTCCTTCTCCCCTAAATGTTCGGGAAGTAAAATACCTATCTTCTCGTTTTTTACAAAGTATGCAATGTCATCTAAGAAGCTTTCAAAACCTCCTTTTTCAAAATTCTTAGCTACGGCCTTTCCGAGCTCCCTTCCCGCATTTTGAAGTAAGGCCAGTGTTCCTTTGTTTCCTAACGTTTCCTCGAGATACATTTCCGTAAACAGTCTGAAAGCCCTAAATATTACCACCGGGACTTCATCTCCCAGTTTTGGTCTGTTTACACTTGAAATTTTTTCAATTAATCCATCCATCTTTTAGAACCTCCAGGAAATTCTTTAGGGCTATAAGCTCATATGCAGAAAGCTGTATTTTGGGCATTGTATTTTCCTTATAACCGAGGAGTTTATAAGTTTTTTCCGGGTATGCGATTTGGGAAAGGATTAACCCCATATCTCTGTTTTGGACTACCCACTTAAGGGGCGGTCTGAAAGCTTCCTGAGTTAAGTGATGGCATCCCCAACATTTTTCCATGTGAACCACCCTGCATCAGAGATGCAGAGCTTCGTGGTGGGTTTGGACACTTAATGTGTCCCTTACCACCACAGATGGGTTCACTCCGCCCATACTCCTACCTATCCCGCTGTATGGCGGGATAGCGGAGCAACTTTCAGCTTCTGCACTCCCCTTCTACCCCACCTTAAAGTCGCTCAGCTCCCTTTCGGGAGCGGCGGGGTATTTAAGTTATTTAACAATTTACTCCGCAAATGTTTTCTGGTCAACCCCTTCGCTGCACAAACGCATCATAGATACGGAGTTTTAGCCCGCAAATTTTTCTATAGAAAATCTTCAAGAAGTTTCCTAACGAAGGGAGTGTATCCCTTTTCCTCGTTTATAATCAGGGGCTCCTCACACTCAAGGGGTCCCCTAACGTTTCTTATACCTGCGATTATTGAGAACCTCGCCCTTTTAAAAAGGGTCGGATAAACAAGGGCAAGGTATCTTGGGGGCAGGTTATACCTTTCCATCAGGCCGAAAGCTTCCGCGGTTCTGAAACAGGGAAGAAGAATATTTAAGTATCCCCCATCCCTGAGAATGTAGGAAGAAGCCCTTATAAAGTCATTCAAGTTTCCCTTTAGCTCAAAGTGATAAGGGT
>NZ_JBSLZM010000091.1:0-2343 GCF_056494385.1 Aquifex sp.
TTCTTTAAGGTTTTAAAAGAGATAACGAAGTATCCATTTTATATACCTTCCCCCGAAATGTAAAATATGGGCTTAAGGAGTAAGAAAATGGGCATACACGAAACAGCTATAATAAGCGGAGATGTAGAAATACCCGAAGACGTTGAGGTAGGGGCCTTTACCGTTATCGAAGGCAACGTAAAAATAGGTAAAGGAACCAAAATAGGAAACAGGGTAACGATAAAGGGTAATGTAAGCATAGGGGAAAACTGCAAGATTTATGACGGAGCTGTGATAGGAGAAGAACCTCAGCACCTCAAGTATGAAGGGGAAGAAACTTCTGTCGAGATAGGGAACAACGTGATAATAAGGGAGTATGTAACTATACACAGGGGGACGAAGTTAGATAAGGAAAAAACGGTTATAAAGGATGACGTTATGCTTATGGCTTACTCCCACGTAGCCCACGACTGTGTCGTCGGCAAAGGTGTAATAATGGCGAACTGTGCTACCTTAGGAGGACACGTTGAGGTAGGGGATTACGCTTTTATAGGAGGACTCGCAGCGGTTCACCAGTGGGCAAGGGTGGGGGCTTACGCAATGGTAGGCGGACTTACGGGTGTTTCCCTTGATATTCCTCCCTTCACGATAGCTTCGGGACAGCATGCAAAGCTCTACGGTGTGAACCTCATAGGTCTCAGAAGGAGGAACTTTCCCGAAGAGGTAATAAAAGCTATAAGTAAAGCTTACAGAGTTCTCTTCAGGAGTCCCCTACCGAGAGAGGAAGCTATAAAGGTTGTTCTTGAAGAACTCGGAAACTACAAGGAAGTTAGAATGATGGTTGAATTTATAAGGAGCACAAGAAGGGGCGTGGCAAGGCACCATAAGGATTGATATCATGTATTAAATGAAAGCTATAATACTCGCCGCCGGATTAGGAACAAGGTTCAAGAGCGATAAACCCAAAGTTCTTCACGAGATACTCGGCAAGCCTATGCTCTGGTATGTAATAACGAACATAAAGAACGGGGGAATAGACGATATAGCCGTTGTAGTAGGGCACAAAGCCCGGGAAGTTATGGAAACCTTTAAAGGTGAAAACCTGAGGTTTTTTATCCAGAAGAACCCCAAGGGGGGAACGGGAGACGCGGTCCTTTCTGCAAAGGATTTCTTTAGCTCTTACGATGGATACGTTCTCGTAATAAACGGTGATACACCCTTAGTTAGCGGGGAAACTATAAGAAACATGCAGCAGTTTATCCATATGGTTCAGACATACGAAGGCGTCAAACTGAGCGGTGTTGTTCTTACAACCTATATGGCTGACCCGACAGGTTACGGAAGAGTTATAAAAGAACAGGGAACGGACAGGATAATAAGGATAGTTGAGGAAAAGGACGCAACCCCGGAGGAAAAGACCATAAACGAGATAAACGCCGGAACTTACATCTTTTACGCTTCCCATCTACTTGAGGCACTTTACAATATAAAGCCCAGCCCTGTGACGGGAGAGCTATACCTCACGGACGTTATAGAGTATATGAACTCCAGAGGCTATGAGATAAGGAGCTTTATGGCTAAAGAACCGACCGAGGCTTTAGGGGTGAATACCAGATGGGAGCTCGCTCTTGCCGAAAACGTTATAAAGCTAAAGATAGCCAGGTATTGGTCCGAGCGAGGAGTCACTATACACTTCCCCGAAACGGTATGGATAGAACCCGACGTATCCCTGGAAAGGGACGTTGAGATATTCCCAAACGTAGCTTTGAAAGGAAGAACAAAGGTAAAGAAGGGAAGTATAATAGGTCAAGGAAGTGTTATAAAGAACAGCACAATAGAGGAAAACGTAGTTGTTAAGGAGTATAGTGTGATTGAAGATTCTCACGTAAAGAGCAACGCGATAATAGGTCCTTTTGCAAGGATAAGGAACGAAAGTGAGATAGATGAAGAGGCGGAAATAGGAAACTTCGTTGAAGTTAAGAAAAGTAAGATAGGGAAGAAAACGAAGGCAAAACACCTCTCGTATATAGGTGATGCAACCCTTGAAGAAAAAGTAAACGTCGGTGCGGGAACAGTTTTTGCAAACTACGACGGTAAGAAAAAGCACGAAAGCTATATTGGTAAAAACGCATTTATAGGGAGTAACTCCCTCCTCATAGCTCCCATAAAGGTAGGAAACTACGCATTTATAGCGGGTGGAAGTGTTGTTAATAAGGCTGTTCCGGATGAAGCCCTGGCCGTATCCCGTCCGGAGCTTAAAATAATACCCAATAGGGGAAAGAAGCTCCTCTCGGACTAAAATTAAATTGAGGGGTTATGAATAAATTCTTTGAGTGGTTTAACGAGAGAACGGATAGGGAAAAG
>NZ_JBSLZM010000092.1:0-8396 GCF_056494385.1 Aquifex sp.
AACCTCTGCCCGAAGGGCAGGGAGTCCCCCCTCCCCCATCGGCCGACCGAAGGTCGGCCGTGTGAGGGTACACCTGAAACTTACCACACCGCTAAAAAAAATTGGAGAGGGGACTGGTTTCCGTGAGGGTTTCAAATTCAGGGTGGGTGGTGGGGGGCTTTGGTGGTGGGTTCTTTTTTTGATGCGGCCGTCAGGCCGCATGTGCCCCCGCGAGCGTAGCGAGCTGGGGGCACCTACCACCTGCGAGCGAAGCGAGCAGGTGAAAAAATAATCTCCTTCAAAAATGTAAATCTCCACTTCCTCAAAGCCCCTTCAAAGTCCCTAAAATTTTAGTCTTCTACGCTCAAGTGGTAGCTAAAAAAATTTACCTACTTCTCAATTGAGAAATGCATTAGTCCCGGTATTGGTTCGCAAGTTTTAGGGCTTGTTTTGGGACTGTAAGGATTATTCCGTTTTTGTCCTGTATTTTTACTTTCGTGCCCTCATCTTCTAAGACAGTGAAGCTTTCTTTTCTCCCAAGTTTGTAGTGGTAAACCTTTGTTCCTTTTTTGTATTTCATCTTTAGTGTTGAAATTTATTCCTTCGCGAGGTGAGGGGCTACTCCCGAAGGGTGAGGAAGTAGCCCGAGAAGCCCGCAAGCTCCACGGAAGATGCTGGAGCGAGGGAGAAGGAGCGAAGGGAGAAGAGCGAAGAGTCGCAGGGAAACCACAGAACACGCCCGCCCCTGCGAAGGATGGAGCGGGCAAACACGCCGAGGGTGCCACGACCGCCACCGAAGGCAACGCCAAAGCGGGAGAAGGAAGCCACCACACGGGTGCGGGCAGAAAGACGACGGCGGAGGGGAAGGTGAGGAGGAACGAGTGCACAGGCCAGCACCACACCGGGCGGAACACGCCCGCTGGCCACGAAGGAGAGCGAGGGGTCGGGAAAGGGCGGACACACCACCAAGCACCGAGCGGAAAGCTCTGAGCAAGCACGGGCAACGAGAAAATCAGCACCTACCGCATCACCGACAACGATACCAAAGCCCTTGCCCGCAAAGAAGGAAACAACACCACGAACCAGGGAATACCACTCACTACCGAGATTTCTGCCACCTGCAAAAGCTACTATCCTACTCATGGCGGTTTTCGGATATCTCGTCTGTGAAGGTCAAGGACGAGCGAAGCGAGCTTGTGGAGTGTCCTTTCCGGGGGGTTTGGGGGGCTTTGCCCCCCAATAACTGCCAAAGTGAAGTTTTTAAAAGCCTGCTTTGGGGGTGCAGGGGGCGAAGCCCCCGCGGGGGGTGCGGGGGGCTACGCCCCCCGCAGGCGGGCGAGGGCGGGCATTAAAAAATTACAAAGCAGGCTTTTTTTTAAAAAATTTTTTTTAAAGGACACGGAATCCTTGACCTTCTGAAAAGAAGAACGAGATAAAATTACGCTATGCATGAGTAGGTAAGCTTATCAGGTGGCAGAAAGGAAAGGTAGTGAGTGGTAGGGCTCCGCGAGTGTTTTGTTTCCCTGAGGGAAAGGGCAGGGAGTGTTAGGTGATGCGGTTTGTGTCTGTTTGCCCGCTTGCTCGTTCCAGAGGTGCGGTCCCGCCCTTTTTCGTGAACTTGCCCGTAGGGCTGTGGTGTATTTGCACGGGCTTTGCCTGTTTGCTCCGCCCGGGGGCAGTGTCCAGCTTTTGCGGTGTGTCGGTTTTGATTTGCCTGAAGGCCTGCCCGCTTCCGGTGTAGGTTTTCCCTGCGGGGAGTTTTTGCTTCTCTGGGAGCTCCCGAGTCCGTTTTGAGTGGTTCGGGAAGCTTCGGAAGTGGTTTTTTTATTTTTTTCTTTTTTAAAAATGCCCGCCCGAGCCCGCCTTTTTCTTTTATTTTGGCTACACGTTATTTTTCCAGTTGCACGTCGGAGGTCGGGAGTTGGGCGTGAAGAGGGGAAACTTAAAATTTTTGATGTGCCCCGAAGGGGCACATGCGTGTGGCGAGCGTAAGCGAGCACACACGCCTACCGCCTGCGAGCGTAGCGAGCAGGCGAAAAAATGATTTCCTTCTTTATCTTCTTCTTAGCTCTCTCTTAAGGCTTTTATTATCTGGTCTTTTAGGTATTTGTATCGGTTGGGATATTTGAAGTATAGGGCTATGTTTAGGATTATTTGGGTGTCGTTCTTTCCAAAGTACTCTATTAGTTCGGTGAGTAGTTCTTTCCTCTCTTCTTTTTGCTGTATGTTTAGTTCTATTATTAGGTATTCGAGTTCTTTTATTCCCATATTTTGAATTTTCTTTCGTTGTATTCTCTGAGGTCTATTATTCCTTTCTCATACATTTCTTTGTATCGGGAGTATCCGAGTTTTACGTCCAGTTTTATGAGTGGTGTTAAAAATAGCACTAATAGGGCTAAGAATATCCATTCGGAGGGTTTTCCTGTTTTTATGAGTCCTCCTATTCTTATTCTTTGTCCCCTGTAAACGGGTACGCCTGTTTTTGTGAGGGCGTCTAAAAATAGGTGTGTTGTCCCTCCGTAGATGAAGGATAGAAGGCCGTGGCTGTAGGGAAAGTGGTATATGAATAGTATGAATGTGAATATAAGGAGGGGGAACCATATCACGAGGTAGTGAGTTATTCCTCGGTGTTCGTTGATTCCAAATAGGTCTTCTGTCCAGTCAGGGGCGGTGGAGCCAAGCATGGCCAGCGCGGGATTGAGGCCTATAATGTGCGCGGTTGTTCCTGCAAAGAAGGTATGGGTTAGCCATGTCATTTTCTGGCCTCCTTTGCTTTTGTTTGGTTTTGTTCTTGTTTTAGTGTGTATTGGTAGCATCGGTTCAGGGTGGTTTCTTTTATCCCTGCACTCATCAGGAGTATTTTTAGGGCTTGGAGCTGGCCTTCTTTTTGTTTTAGTTTTATTTGTTCTTTCCAGATATCTTTTCTGTATTCTATACCTGCTTTTACTCTTTGCCATTGCCAGGTTATGTATTTTTTCATTTCTTCTACTTCGTATCTGAGGCTTAGGTAATCCGCTAAGAGTTTTCTGGCAAAGTTTAGGGAACGGAGGTATTCTTTTTGGAGTTCAAATTTTTCTTTTGTATCGTAAAGGGGGATTTCTATTTTTATACCTGCGTTTACCGGTGCTTCTAAGGTGCTTTCTCCTTCTATGTCTTTTTGGGCTTTTAGGTAGGCTTTTATTTTTAGGTTTAGGTGGACCGGTTTTTGGGGGGCTATTTTTTTGACGATGTATATACAGGGGTTTGCAAGGCTGAGGTTCATTGTGAGTAGGGATATTAGTATCCCTACTTTTTGCATGGTTGGCCTTCCAGTTCCTTGATTTCTTTTATTTGGTCTTCTTCGAGGTCTCGGTCATACCATATGAGTTTTAGTTTTCCTTCTTTGCATTCGTAAACTGCTATGTAGTCGGTGTCCCGAATGTCTATTTTCAGTGGTTCGGTTAACTGCTCTCTTGCATGGGTTAGGGCTAAAATCAGAAGTGTAAGGCTAAGTTTTTTCATTTTTTTTCTTCCTCCTAAACATTTTTCCAGCTTTTAGATGGACGTATTCAATAGGGTATTTCATCCTCCGTGTCTTCCTCTCTTTGCGGGTAAATGTCCCGTAGGGTCTCAGCCTGATGGTCACTCCCTCCTTTAGAACCTTTTCGCTTAAGGATTGGAGGAACATCGTTATGATGTCCTCGGTAATCCGCAGGGTTAGACTTGGGTATTTCTCCCTCAGGCGGTGGGTTATTTCTCGGGATAGTTCTATCTTGGTTAGGGTCCTTGTCTTCAATTTTTTCTCCCTCCACTTTTGCAAAGTTTATAAAGTGGTTAAATAGCTCTGAAATAAGGTTGATTCTCTCTGTCCCGCTTTCACAGGACAGAGAAATATCGTGATTCTCAGAGCCTTTGTAATTTACTAAAACCTGTATGTGAGCTAAAAGGCTTCTTCTTATTTCGTTTGCTTTGAACGGGTTTGTTTTTTCTTCTCTGATGTATGCTCTGGCTATATTGTGTATTCGCATCCTTAGAGCCGTTTCAAAGTCTACTCTGTATTTTAGGGCGTACCAGATTATACGCAGGTAAAAGTCTATGAATTTGATTACTCTAAGGTTGTGGTCATGTTTCTTGTTTCCACTTTTGAGTTGATGAACGAGTTCTATAAGTGGTCTTAATATTGATTTCTTTCTCCTTGACTGGTTGTAAATGTTGAATAGCAAGGCTTTTATTTCAGTTCTGGCTCTATCGGGTTTGTGTTTTTCTATCTGTCCTGATTGTTCATATTCTACTCCCGAAAGCATATATCCTACGAAGGCGTCAATATTGGAAAACTTTCTTATGTCCTGATAGTACGCTATAAGTACTGCTGCGGTTATTTCTCCCATGTTAGGAAAAGTCTTTAGAATTTCCCAGTCTTCACAATTGCGGGCAAAGTTTTTTAATTCCTTCTCCGTGTATTCTTTGGACTCATAGGCAAGTCTGTATTTTTCAAGCTCCAGAAGTGCCAAGTCCCTGTAATAATGCAGGCAAGTTTTTAGTTCTCGTTCTATCCGGTCAAGGTATTTGTAAAGGGTTTTTTGTCTCATTTCGTAGTAGTCTTTTTCGGGGAAAACAATGGCTAAATATTGCTTGAGTCGGTTTGCATGTTTTGTAAGGTCTTTATTGTTTCGTATATGCTGGCGGACTATCGCTCTCATATGATGTTTTTTCATATCGTAGGGATAACACCATTTGGGAAAGTCAAAAAAGAATTTGCGTAAATACATAGCGTCTATGTAATCGCTCTTTTTGGTTTTCTTTCCCATTCTGAACCTTTTAAATCTTTTTCCGTCTGCAAAATAAACGGTTGCTCCGTGCTTTGTAAAGAGTTGTGCAAATTTTAGCCCATAAGCTCCGGTTTGTTCCATTACAACGATAGTGTTTTCATCGGTAATGCGTTCTATGATGTGAATATCTTTGAGAGTAATCTTCCAGTGGGCTTTTCCATCAAAAGCTATGATAAAGTTTTTAGACACGTCAACACCTATGATTTTCCTCACAACTCCCTCCTTGTTTTTGATTTTTCAAAGAAATTTATGAGTGAAAGCTTTTCTGGAAAGGAGGGAGGCAGAGAATTATAAAGGAGCTCTCTCCCTGCCCATCTCCGGACAGGTAGAGAATAATCTTCAAGCTCTCTGCCATCCCTCCTTGATAGTAGTATTTTAATTCCTCTTAATACAAATTGCATCGCAAGGTTGAATATACGATAATCTTAAACATGAAAGCATGGGGAAAGATACTGAAAAGCCTATGTGAGCTTTCAAAGGAAAAGGGAGTTAACCTTTACATACTTGAAGGGGACAAGAAATTAAACTACTACGGAAGCGAGCTGAAGAACTTCTGTAAAGAGGAGCTCTACGACGAAGAGGACTATAAGGTTTTCAAGAAGGTTAAGGATAATTTGAGTACCCAGCTTGAGGGAAGGGGCTACGTTATACTGATAAGTCCGCTAAACCTATGGGCAGACGTTTACGAGTATAGCAAGCCGAAGTTTGCAAACCCTGTAAACAAGGAAAGACCTTTTGAGGTAAGTCTTGACAGGTTCAGGATAGGTTTCTTTAATGAAAAAAAGGATGCGGTTGAGTTTGCCCTCAGCCTTGCGGATAAACTGAGGAAAGAGTTTAACCTCCACCTCCACGTTTTTTACGCTTAGCCTTTCTCCTTTCCTTATAAACCTCTTGTCTACACTGTCTTATTATTTTCTTGTATTTGTAGTAAACGGATGGGACGTTTATAGGGAGGTTGTAGTATCTCTCAAGGAGGAGCATTATATCTTCCGTAGTCAGATATTTATGGTTTCTTATCAAGCTCTTTATATACTTTACAATTCTCGTTTCTTTCATTTCTTTACGGCGTGTTTAATTCTAACCCTCTTCGCGGTTTCTAAATCGTCTATAACACAAACAGACTTATCAAATTCAAGCTTTGTAGAACTAACCTTACACTCTCCTATCTCATACTCTTCGTAGAAATACCTACCCGTTACCGGGTCCTTTACCTTTCTAAACTCCACTATCTTTAACGTATCACCCGGTTCTATGCCATCACCTTTTCCGAGTGTTACAAAGGCTATACGTTTAACGGGGTCCTTCTTATGGGTCATAAGTCTGTAAATGTATCCGTAAACCGGGAACATTTCTCCGAGCTTTTGCTTCTTTTCCTCTACAGCCTTAACGAGTGCATCAGCTAATAATCCGCATCCTTTTTCGTTCTCGCACTTCCACCTTTCTACTCCTGTTATTTCCTCAGTAAATCTTCTTTTAACTTTTAGCGTTCCTACTACCATACCTGAGGGAAAACGAACTACCCTTATGCTTAACCCTAATTTTGCCTCTCTCTCACACAACGAAGGCACAACGTGTTTCTTTCCGTCCTTATCGTAATATTCACGTCTGGGTTTATATCTCGTCCGCAGTTCCGCCATGTATACATTTCCTATAAGGACGTAGTTTATATCCGAAGCCAGCTCGGCCAACTTTGACGTGTCTATTCTTCCCCCGAGTCCTTGGCTGAACTTTACTTCTTCCATTAGTTTGTCCACCTCTGAACGTTCAACCACCTCAACGCTTCCCGGTTCACTCAGGATATCGGTCACAGTGTCTTGGGCAACTGTAGAAAGCCTGCAGGAACGCGCCAACCTTGTATTAACTCTGAAGGGAAGAACCGCAACTCTGGACTTCTTTTTATGCTTTATAAAGCTCGGTAAATCTCCCTTTGCCATTAGTTTATCGTATTTGGTTATGGTGTATTCCGAAAAATTTACTTTCGGTGCACAGCTTATTAAAAATATTAAAAGAACTCCTATTAGCCTCCTCATTTAATATGCATTATAACTTTATCAAGGTCCTCTTTTCTGTTTAGATTTATAACACTTTTTTCTAAATGAGTAGGTAAATCAACACCCTTGTATCCAATCTGTTTTAAGAACTTGTTAATTTTATACTCCTTTTTTTCTATAAACTCTTTCAGGGTCTTAAGAACACTCTTTGAGTAAACACCAACAAGAGTATGTATTTTCTCCCCTGTCCTTGCAATTGTTACGGGAGGTTCGTAGTTTTCAAGGATAAAGTAAAGGGTTTCCTCAGATATTAAAGGAATATCACCCGAAAGTATGAAACATTTATCCCCCCTTGCGTGCTTTATTGCCGTGTATAGCCCGATTATGGAGGCTTGTTCTTTTTTCTCGTCCTCAATTATCTGAACGTTTAAAAAGGAGAACTTTTCCCTATCTTTTGCTACTACATAAACCTCGTTAAAAACCCTTTTTGCGGTATTTATAACCCTTTCTATTACACGATTTCCGTTTATTTTGTATAGGAGCTTATCCTCTCCGAATCGTGTACTTTTACCTCCAGCCAGTATGTAGCACGGAACCTCTTCTCGCAACATACCTTTCTTCTATATAAACGTATGCATCTTCAGGTATGAGATTTCCCCTTATGTGGGGGTTTAGATCCCTAAAGGTTGATTCCCTTAGTCCGTAAATCTTTACGAAGGTCTTTACGGGTAGGGACGTTTTTACCCTAAGGGCTTGAACCGGTTGAACTTTTGGGGGAATAAATATACCGTATCTTTCCGCATTTTTTGCTATGTGGAGGAGTGCAAGGAACAGAGGGACGTAATTTCTTGTTTCCTCCGGAAGCTTATCCTTTGAAAGCCAAAAGTTTCCCTCTGCCCTTCTTCTTACACAACCCTCACCGCAGTTGTATGCCGCGAGAACGAGCTCAAGATTTCTGAAGTCTTTGTAAAGATCCCTTAGGTATCTTACTGCCGCGACCGTAGACTTTATAGGGTCAAACCTCTCGTCGTAATATCTTTCAACCTTTAAACCGTAACGTCTTGCGGTAGAAGGCATGAGTTGCCATATACCCGCTGCACCGCTCCTTGAAACCGCAAATGGGTTATACATACTCTCAACTACGGGAAGATATTTAAGCTCCTCGGGAAGGTTATACTTTCTCAAAACCGGGACGATGAACCTTTCATATCTCTTCATGCGGTAAAAGGCATACGTGAGGCTTTCCTTTCTGGCAAGCCAGTATTTTATCGCTTCTTCAACCTCACTCCTTTTTATTGCACCCGCGCGAAGGATTATAGCCTTTATCCTTACAAAGTAAAGGTCTTTTTCCGAAAGACCGAAGTTCCCTTTTTTCACAACCACGTAATTCTTTCTGAATACAACTTCCTTGGTCTTCGGAGTACATCCCCCCACCATTAATAAAAGGCTTAACAGCAGAACAAACATCTTTAGTATATAATTCTATGGAAAAAATTAAGGAAGATAAGGTATTGGACTTATCGGGATTGAGCTGTCCCCTTCCCGTTGTAATGACCTCTGAGACGATGAGGAAGATGAAGGAAGGGGAAGTTCTGAAAGTTATATCCACAGACTCGGG
>NZ_JBSLZM010000093.1:0-3470 GCF_056494385.1 Aquifex sp.
AATATTTTTAGTTAAATTAAAAGGGCTGGTAGACCTCTTAATGTCTGCCCTACCCGTGGACCGCGGGGAAGTAACGCCCGTGGAGAGGGCTAAGCCCTCGTTGAAGCGGGAAGCCCCTCATCTTTGATGAGGGGAGGAGGTCACTATGCTATCCTAATACATCTATGGGAAAACCCTACCTTTTCAAGATTCTCATTTATCCTATAAAAAGTCTTGACCCGGTTGAGTTGGAAAGTGTAAGGATATCCGAAAAGGGTTCCCTTGAGGGAGATAGGGTTTTCGCATTATTAGACGAGGAAAACAGAGTTGTAAACGCAAAGAGGGAAAAAAGACTTCATTTAATAAGGAGTTTCGTCGACTTTAAAAAAGAAATCTTTGAGTTCAGACTGGAAAAAGAAAGTTATACTTTCAGTTTTGACGAGATTGATAAAGTCGGTGAGTTCTTTTCGGAGTTTCTCGGCTACAGAGTGTATATGAAGAGAAACGAAAAAGGGGGTTTCCCCGACGACAGAAAAGCCCACGGCCCGACGGTTGTAAGCAGGAGCACCTTAAGGGAAGTAGCATCCTGGTTTAACATAACCGAAGATGAGGCAAGAAGACGCTTCAGGGCAAACCTTGAAATTGAAAGCACTCCTTCCTTTTGGGAGGACAGCCTTGTAGGAAAAAGGTTCAAGGTCGGTAACGTTGAGATAGAAGGAGTTAATGTTTCAAAACGTTGTCCCGTTCCGACGAGAAATCCCTACACCGGAGAGCCTACGAAAAACTTCGTAAAGATTTTTACCGAAAAGAGAAGGGAAAAGCTCCTTCCGAACGTCCCTAAGGAGATTTTTAACACCTACTACAGACTTTGTTTGAACACAAATATACCGAAAAGTGAGTGGGGAAAGGTCTTAAGGAGGGGGGACGAGGTTCAGTTCTGAGTTCCAGCCTGTGAGTATTGTCTTTCTATGTCCTTTAGTATGTTGTGGACAAATTCTCCCCTGTCGTTTACCTTGAACCTTTCCCTTACCGCTTGGCGTCCTTTTTCGGCTACCTCTCTTAACGCATCCCTGTTTTCCATATAAAAGATGACTTTTTCTTCCAGGTCCGCACGGTCTAAAGGTGCATAAGTTATTACTTCCTCTTCGGGCTTTAGAAACCCTGGAAGCGTTCCCTTGTAATCAACCATTACCGCACTCCCCATATACATAGCCTCAAGGGGAACAAAGCTGAGCCCCGTTGGTATTGATTGGGGTGATACGAAAATTGTCAGGTTTGCTGAGGAGTAATACTTAAGAAGCTGTTCGTAGGAGCTCACCTTTATGGCTTCGTGTCCCTCAAAGAGGTTTCCCTGATACTCCCCGAGTATCTTTACCTCCATACCTTCAAGGAACTTAAGGAGGTAGGTTTTCCTTCTCATCGTCGTATATGCAACGGTATCGTTAAGGAGTCTCAGGAACTTACTCGGGTTTTCCTCCCTCCACTTGTTAAAGGTTTCCTGAGCTTGAGGGTTAAAGAGGCCGTATATGTAATTAAAAGCGGTGAGAACGTGAACCTCGGGGTTTCTGAACATAAACTCTCCCGTTTCAAAGAAGAAAGGTATTATCTCCTGGGGATAGTTCTGGGAAACTGCGTTAACTATCACCTGCGGGTCAATAACAGGCCCCACAAAAGCTATTTCAATATCCTTTTCTTCCTCTTCGGGAAAGAGCTTTTCGTTTACAAAGGGGGAAACGTAACTCACGTTTGATATACCGAGAAGGTTTAAGCTATCGGTGTGCTTCAGGTCCGTTATAAAAGCTATGAAGTTTTTCGGCTTCTCAACTCCCTCAAAGGCGGGGAAGAAGAGAAGGGGGTCCTCAACGAAAAAGCTCAGGTGAACTACTCCCAGCAGGTCTGAAAGTATATACTTCTTCCCTTCTCTCTCACCGACTATTACTCCGGTCGCGTTCACGTCCATTAAAAAGAGGGGACGCCACTCCTCAAGCTCGTTAACAACTTCCTGAGGGGAGCGTTCCTTTAGGTCATATTCCCTTATCTCAACACCTTTTTCCTTTAGGTATTCAAGGAGTGCGTAAATGTGCTTTGCGGGTGCTCCCAGCTCTCCCGGTCTCAAAAATGCCAATTTCATAACTCATAGTCTATCATACAAACCTTCCGAAGGTGTTTTCTTGAGGGTGAACATGAGAATAACGGAACCCAGAACAAGTATAAGGGAAACCACTTGATTCCACGTGAGACCTATAACCGGAAGGGGAGGTGTAACACCCCTTAAAAACTCAAGAAAAAACCTCTCGGTTCCGTAAAGGAACAGGTATAGTGAGAATACAAACCCGTCAAAGGGTTTTCTCTTGTATACAAATAGGAGAACTAAGAATATCAATAAATTCCCGAAGGCCTCCATAAGCTGGGTGGGGTAGAGGGGAACGTAAGGAGGTGCAACCGCACCTTTCGGAAAAACAACGTAAAAGAAGGGGAACTTATCGGTGAAGTGTATACCTACCTCGTTACTCGTGGCGTAGGGGAACGGCTTTCCGTAGCAACATCCGGCAGCGGTGCACCCGAGCCTCCCGAAAAAGTGAGCCAAGGCTATGGCGGGAGCCGCTATATCCGCTGACTTCCATAGTGGAAGACTGAAGAGCTTTATACCGATAAGTGCCCCGATTATTCCCCCTATGAGACCTCCGTAAAAGGAAACACCGCCCTTCCATATGGCTACGTAATCAATAAGGTCGTGAAACTCGTAAGGGTGTTCAATCGCGTAAGCTATCCTTGCTCCTACAATTCCGAAAAGAACCGCGATAAGGAATGTGTTATCAACAGCCCTCGTATCAATGCCTTCCCTCTTTGCAAGCCTCAGAACGAGAAAGTATCCGACAACAACTCCAAGAGCCACAAGAAGGCCGTATAGGTTTATCTGTAGCCCGAAAACTGATATAGAGTAAGGAAACAAACTCTTTACCTCCTTATAATTAATAAAGGATATTATGAAGTGGGAAATAAGCAAAATCTTTAGGTTTGAAGCGGGACACAGGGTATGGAAACAGAACCTTACCCACGGAAGGGGAGCCCAGTTTACTAAGGAAAAACCCATAAACAAGTGTGTTAACCTCCACGGACACAGTTACGTCCTTGAGGTAACCATTGGTTCGGATACACTGAGTGAGCAGGACATGGTAATGGACTTTTACCACGTTAAGAATGCCCTTAAGGACCTGATAGACGAAATGGACCATAGCTTTATAATTGACGTGAACGACCCTATGTACACCGAGCTAAAAGAAGTTGCCGAAAAATACGGGGCTTTTAAGATATTTCCTGTTGATTTCTGTCCAACAGCAGAGGCACTCGCTAAATTCTTTTACGATTTTCTCAAGAAAAGGTTAGAGGAAGCCGGTCTACTCGGAGAAATAAAGATCGTAAAGGTGGTTCTTTGGGAAACAGCAACCTCAAAAGCGGAGTATAAGGGGGAGTAATGAGGGTTTTAGTTT
>NZ_JBSLZM010000094.1:0-11397 GCF_056494385.1 Aquifex sp.
AACGTTGTTGATTTTCCCGCAATAATCGTTGAATACTCCTCAACGACGTTAATCCCTCCAGACACTGTTGCAGAAATTGACAGATACGGAAATATAGTTATCTCCCTTTGAAAAATTCCCAGAAGCCTCTTCTCTCTTCGTAGGCCTCTTCCTGTGCTTCCCCGAGTCTTTTCAGGTATTTTACCTGAGGAGGTATTATGTAAACGAAGGCAAGGCCTTCCCTTACGAGCAACTCGTTTAACATCTCGTCCATGTCGTCATCAAGCCACACAAATGCAAGCAGTCTATTGTAATCGTCCTTACTCTTTATAGAAGGTTCAAGGTAGACCGTTTTCCCTCTTATACGTCTTTCTACGAATTTCTTTGCTTCTTTTCCGAAGGTTAAAACCGTGTCAAGCCCCCCCATAAACCACTTTGCTTGTCTTATACCCTTCCTTCTGTTATGGGTCTCAAGGGTGTCTATTCCCATAAGTCTAACCTTTATGGCTCTGCGTTTTTCTTCGGGAACACATTTAAAGGTATCCCCGTCTATAACCCTCACGACCTTACAAGGTATAAGTTCTTCGCCGAATACGAAGATTAAGGGGATTAAAATTAGACCGAAAAGCTTTCTCATCTCTCAGCTCCTTTTAATAGAAACAGCTCTATTTGTGCTAGATTTGAAAAGTAAGTTGAAGGATACTTTTCTTTTATACCGCTCCATACACTTATCGCCTTTTCCTTTTTACCGAGTTTCTGATAAGAGAACGCCTCAAGACTTTTAAAAGAGGGATAGTTAAAGTCCTCTTCTTTAAAGTTTTTTTCTTCCTTTATTACTCTGTCGTATTTACTCTTTAGGTATTCATCGGCCAAAATCCTTTCTTTAAAGAATTTTTTAAGCTCCCTGTCCTCAAAATTTTCATAAGCCTCTTTATACCTTCCGAGTTTTGCAAGAACGTAGGCGTAAAAGGGTGTTCCCTTAGTTTCTTTTAAAATTTCTTTTTCGGAAACTTTCCCCTTTTCAAAGAGATAGACTTTGTGGGATAAGCTTTTTAGCTCTTCGGTTTTCCGATCCTTAAGGTAGTTGTAAAACCAGATAGAAAAAACGAGTACGAATATGGCTCCTACAAGTATGTAAAAATCCCTCATACGCTCATAATCTCCTCTTCTTTTTTTTCCATAAGCTTGTTAATCTCCTCTATATACTTATCCGTTAACTTCTGGAGTTTCTCAAGGGCCCTTTTCTTCTCGTCCTCGGAAATTCCTTCAAGCTCCTCTATCATGTCTTTTGCTTCCCTCCTTACGTTTCTCACCCTTACCCTTGCTTCTTCCGTAATCTTGTGAAGGAACCTGACGAGTTCTTTCCTCCTTTCCTCGGTAAGGGGAGGAAGGGTTACCCTTATTACGTTCCCCTGAACCGTAGGGTTTAGGTTCAGCTCCTCACGTATTGCTTTCTCTATTGCGGAAGCAGCGTTCTGGTCCCAAACCTGTATTACTATCTGGTTTGGTTCCGGAACGGAAATAGTTCCGAGTTGTTTAACGGGTACCTTAGACCCGTAGTAATCAACCTTTATCTCCTCAACGAGTGCGCTTGAAGCCCTTCCCGTTCTGAGCCCTGCAATTTCCGACTTGTAATACTCAACCGCCTTTTTCATATCTCTTTCCACTTCCTTAAAAATATCCTCAAGCTCCTGAATCATCTCTTTACCCCCTTACTAATGAACCTACCTCTTCTCCGAGAACAGCTTTCCTTAAATTTCCTTTCTCTCTTATATTTAAAACGATTATCGGTATCTCATTTTCTTTACAAAGAGTTAAAGCTGTGTGGTCCATTACCTTTAAACCTTTATTTATAACCTCAAGGTAGGATATCTCCCTTATGAGAACAGCATCTTTGTGCTTTTCCGGGTCCTTGTCGTAAATACCCCCGACCTTTGTAGCTTTTATGAGAACTTCTGCACCTATTTCTGCAGCCCTCAGTGCTGCGGCCGTGTCCGTTGAAAAGAAGGGGTTTCCCGTTCCGCCAGCGAATATAACTATTCTCCCCTTCTCAAGGTGTCTTATAGCCCTCCTTCTTATGTAGGGTTCGGCTATTTGTCTCATCTCTATGGCACTTAAAACCCTCGTAGGTATATTCACATGGTTCTCAATGGCCGACTGGAGTGCAAGGGCATTTATAACGGTTGCAAGCATTCCCATGTAATCCGCGGTAGCTCTATCCACCCCTATTTCCTTCCCCTGAAAGCCCCTGAATATATTCCCCCCGCCTATTACTACGGCAACCTGGACGCCGAGGTCGTAAACCCCTTTTATCTCGTGAGATATGTATTCAAGGAAAGATGGATCAATACCGTAGCCCTGTTCCCCCGCAAAGGCCTCCCCCGAGAGCTTTAAGAGAACCCTCTTATACTTAGGGCTCTCCTCCATCAGAGACCACCCAGCTCAAACCTGCAGAAGCGTTTTACCTCTACACCTGTTCCGCTTTCCTTTATAACGTCCCCGACCTTCTTCTTTTCCTCCTTTATGAAGGGTTGCTCAAGAAGAACCTTTTCTTGGTAAAACTTCTTCAGTTTTCCTTCAACAATCTTGTCAACTATGTGTTCGGGTTTTCCTTCTGAAAGTGCTTGTTCCCTAAGTATTCTTCTTTCCCTCTCAAGAACCTCTTCGGGAATATCTTCAATTTTCACGTATTCGGGTCTCATAGCAGCTATCTGCATGGCAACGTCTTGAACAAGTCTCAAGACCTTATCGTTAAGCTCGGGAGCTTTGAAGTCAAGTAAAACCCCTATCCTTCCTCCTCCGTGAACGTATGAGTGAAGGTAATCCTCGGTGTCGTATCTACAATACCTGGAAAGTTTTATATTCTCTCCTATCTTCGCTATAGCTTCCTTTATAAGGGTATCTACATTCTTTCCCGACTCATCGTAAAGTTCCTGAGAAAGTATATCCGTTCCCTCACCGCTTTTATCTTTATTTTCATCTTTTTCAAGTATGTGTCTTGTTATTCTTTCTGCAAGCTTTTGGAACTCCTCGTTCCTCGCAACGAAGTCTGTCTCACAGTTAAGCTCTATCATAGCTCCCTTTTTTCTGTCCTCGGATACAATTACGTAAATAATTCCCTCTTTTGTTTCCCTTCCTGCCTTCTTTTCCGCTTTCGCCAGCCCTTTTACTCTCAGAATTTCCTTAGCCTTTTCTATATCTCCACCCGCTTCCTCAAGGGCCTTTTTACAGTCAAGCATTCCCGCTCCTGTCATCTCCCTTAACTTCTTCACATCCTCCATGCTGACAGCCATTCTTCTACCTCCGTTTTTATCCCTTCTAATTATACCAGCTTAAATTAATCCCTTATGAAGCTTGAAGTTGTTGAAAATCCCATAGTCGTATTTGAGAAAGGTATATACAGACCGGAACCTACACGCTTCTGGATACTTGAACCTGAACTGAAGAAAGCTATTTCAAAGCTTGAAGCGGAAGGATACATTAAAAAGTTATCCGAGGAGATAACAAGGGAGGAGGAGCTTTTTAACTTCTTTATAAAACTTCACGAAAAAGAAATAAAAAAGAGGGAGGAAATACTAAAAAAAGATTTTCCTCAAATTTATAATGGAACGGGGAAGTGGGACATGGTGTGTAAAAGAGTCTTGCTGAACAAGGATATAGGAATAGGGGGTATTAGGAACTTCAGGGCAAAGCCCTTTAAAGTAAGATGTCTTCATCTCTGGACTGCTTACCATCTGGGAGACAAGGAGTTTAAGAATCCCATAGGAGAGTTCGTGCTTAGTAAGATATGATTCTCCTGATTCTCATTCCCCTCTTGCTCTTCGGAAGGGAGCTAAAGATATGCCACAAAGCCTATTACTTTATATTCCCCGCTGCATACAACTGCACAACCTACATTCTTTACGGGAACAAGTTAAAGATAAAAGCCACCACCACAAACGAAGGTTTAGGGAAAATTCTCGGAAAGGTGGAGATAAAAGGGAGCTCTTTTGGAGACATTGAAAAATCAAGTTTTTTTAGGCTGTATATGAACCTAAGAGGTAACGTTAGGGAACACCTATACCTTTTTAAGAATAATAGGGTTTACTATGTGATAAGGAGAGATAAAGCGTTAAGAGGGTCTAAGAGCGCACCCCCCTATGACCCTTTCAGGGTCGGGCTCTTTATTTACCTTACCGCAAACGAGTCGGAAAAGTTTATTTACTTCTTTTACGAGGGAAAAATTCAAGAAGTAAGGTATAGAGTAGTCGGCAGGGAGACACTTGAGTGGAAGGGAAAGTCCTATAAAACCTTAAAGGTTCTTGTAAAACCGAAGGTTGAGACTAAAGGTTTTCTGAAGCCTACAGGAAAGTGGTCTTTATGGCTTGAAGAAAAAACGTTAATACCTTTAAGGATAAAAGTCTCCTTTACACTCGGCTCGGTAAATATGTGGATAGATAAACTTGAAGGAGATATTAAGCTCTTTGTGAGCTTAAAGAAAAGTTTAGAACAAACTCCCTTAAAAGCTTTGAAGGGTCCTGAAAGTAAAGCTTCTCAAACATATCAAGTTTCTGGAGAAAGCTAAGCATCCTTTTTAAGCTTTCTTTATCATTTCTCTTCAGGTATTCGGAAAACTTCAACTTAACAAACTGGTTTCTAACTCCCAGCTTCTCAAGAACTTTGTTCTTGTCCTCTCCTTTTTCAATTAACCTGCTTGCGGTATAGAGCTTTATCACGTAGCTTGTAAGAAGCTTTTGTATCTGAAGTGGGTGTATTCCCCACCTGTATAGGGTATCAAGTGTTTCTATTGCTTTCTCATAGTCTCCCAAAAGAAAGGCATCAACGAAGTTAAACACGTTCACGTTTTCAGAAAGGGTAAATATGGTTCTCTTTACCTCCTCAATACTCAGATTCTTTGTCTCCCAAGCGTAATCAATGAGTTTTTCAACCTCAAGCTTAAGTTCCATAAGGTTGTATTCCGCAGATTCAAGGAGGTAATCAAGGGCTTCCTCCGTTATCTTTATCCCCTTTTCCGTAAACTTCTTCTTAACCAGTTTTTTTATCTTATCTTTAGATAGCTTTCCCGAGTTTACGATTAAACCAAAAGTTTGTATACTCTTGTAAGGCTCGGAAGATAGCTCCTGTTTTTGAAGTTTTCTATCAAAGACTATAAAAAGATAGCTACTCTTTACACCCTTCAGGATCTTTATGAGAAACTCCTTAGACTTTTTCTTTCTTCCTAGCTTCTTTATAAACGCTTCAAAGTTGTAAAGGACTACCGCTTCCTCCTTTGAACTCCCGAATATTCCCCTCTCCGAGAGTGCGGAGTAAAGTTCTTCTTCCGTTATATCGTCTCCCCATAAAACTTTGTAGTTGTTACCGAACTTTTCCTTTAGCTTTGATAGGAAGGTTCTTATGAGGTAGGGCTCGTCCCCGTGGAGTATAAAGACCCTTTCCTTTACCTTTCCCCCTAAGAACTCCTTTTGAAACTGGATAATGTTTTTCTCCACTGTTAAATTAAATTTAATATAACATTTGCGAGGTTAGTGGCATGCTTACCCTTGACCTTAAAGAAATCTTTAAGATATCGGATAAGTTTGTAGGTTCTTACGAGCTAAAGCCCGAAGACATTAAGCTTCCCTCCGAGATAGGTATGATTAAGGAGCCGGTAAATGTCAGTCTTGAGATTACAAGGGATAAGGAAGGATACAAGATAAGGATAAGTATAGAGGGAAGCGTTGAGCTTGAGTGCAGTAGATGTCTGGAAACCTACGTCAAGGACCTAACTCAGGAAAAGACGAAGCTTCTCCAGAACACTCCCAACGAAGAAGGTGTGTTTATGCTTAAACCCAAAGACCTTGAAGTTTCGTTCCTTGAAGAGCCCGACATAGTAGACGTAGCACAGCTCGTAAGGGAGGAGATAATATTAAGCATACCTATGAAACCTCTGTGTAGTCCCGACTGCAGGGGAATACCCGGGTACCAGGTTGAGTTTGAGGAAGAGACAAAACCCCAAAGAAGAAATAACTCTTTTGCTATACTAAAAGATTTGTTAGCAGGAAAAGGAGGTAAGTAATGGCTGTTCCGAAGGCGAAAACTTCAAAGTGGAGAAGGAACCAAAGGAGAGCCCAGAACTTCTTTAATAAATTCAAAAGAAGTATTCCTTCCTTATCCACCTGTTCAAACTGCGGTGAGAAGATAATACCTCACAGGGTATGTCCCTACTGCGGGTATTACAAGGGTAGGGAAGTTATAGAAGTAGAGTAATGGAAGCGATAGCGGTTGACTGCATGGGGGGGGATTATGCCCCCCTTGAGATAGTAAGAGGGTGTATACTCGCCGCAAAGGAGCTGGGGTGTAAAGTTTACCTTGTCGGTAAACAAGAAGAGATATACCCGATACTTAAGAAATCGGGAGAAGACAAGAATCCCTTACTTGAAATCGTTAACGCAGAAGATAAGGTAGAAATGAATGAAGCCCCTTCAAACGTTCTGAAGAAGAAGAACTCCTCCTTATTCGTAGCCGCGAAGCTTGTAAGGGAAGGAGCTGCTCATGGGCTTGTATCCGCGGGGAATACGGGTGCGGTTCTCGCGGTAGGTAAGTTCGTAGTCGGTGCAGAAGAGGAAGTAGAAAGGCCGGCAATAGGGGTAGCCCTACCGAACCCCAAGGGGAAGACCGTTTTAATAGATGTCGGTGCAAACGTTGACTGCAAGCCGAGACACCTTGTTCAGTTTGCTGTTATGGGTCACACCTACGCAGAGGTTATGCTCGGTGTGAAGAACCCGAGGGTGGGTATACTGAGCATAGGTGAAGAGGAAGGGAAGGGAAACGAGCTCGTTAAGGAGACCTATCCCCTTCTTAAGGCTACAAAGTTAAACTTTAAGGGAAATGCGGAGGGAAGGGATATATACGCCGGAACTTTTGACGTCATAGTTTGCGACGGATTCGTGGGAAACGTAATCCTAAAAGCGAGTGAAAGCCTCGGAATGGCGGTTGTCCAGATGATAAAAGAAGAAATAAAGAAGAGCTGGCTTGCTAAACTGGGTGCTCTTCTTTTGATGCCAGCCCTTAACAACTTTAAGAAAAAGGCAGACTTTGCAGAATACGGAGGAATTCCTTTGCTCGGGGCTAAGAAGCCCGTTATAATCACCCATGGAAGGGCTAACGCAAAGGCTATAAAAAACGCCGTGAAAGTAGCCCTTGAGTTTCTTGATACACACTTTAACGAAAAGTTAACTCAGAACTTAAAAATCCTAATACCCGAGGGAGTGAGCGTTTAATGGGAACGAAGATTACGGGAACGGGTGTTTATCTGCCCGAGAGTATCTTAACGAACTTTGACCTTGAAAAGATGGTGGACACGTCGGACGAGTGGATAACTACGAGAACAGGAATAAAGGAAAGGAGAATAGCGAAGGAAGAAACGATAACGTATATGGCTACCCGAGCTGCAAAGGAAGCCTTAAAAAACGGGAACACATCTCCGAAGGAGCTTGACCTTATAGTTCTTGCAACCCTCACACCCGAAAAGCGATTTCCCGCCACAGCTTGCCTTGTCCAGGCTCGGCTCGGTGCTAAGGGAGTCTATTCCTTTGATATATCCGCTGCGTGCAGCGGGTTTTTATACGGGCTTGATATAGCGGACAGCTTCATAAAGTCAGGAAAGGCTAAGAAGGTTCTTGTAATAGGTGCGGAAAAACTCTCTGAAGCGGTTGACTGGGATGACAGGTCAACCTGCGTTCTCTTCGGGGACGGTGCGGGAGCGGTTCTCTTTGAAGATTCTGAAGACGATAGCGATATCCTTGCTACGAAGATGTATTCCGAGGGTAGCCTTGAGGAACTCCTCTATGCGGATAAGTGCGGATACATACGGATGAAGGGCAGAGAGCTCTTTAAGGTAGCGGTGAGGAGCATGGAGGAGGTGTGTAGGGAAGTCCTTGAGGAGGCGTGTGTGAAGCCCGAAGAAGTGAGTCTCGTAATACCCCACCAGGCGAACGTAAGAATAATAAACGCTCTCGCGGAGAAATTAAAGCTCCCGAAGGAAAAGTTTTACGTAAACATTCACAAATATGGGAACACCTCGGCAGCATCAATACCCATTGCACTCCACGAAGCTATAAAGGAGGGAAGACTAAAAAGGGGAGACCTGGTTCTTATGACCGCGATGGGCGGCGGGTTAACCTGGGGAGCGGCACTCCTCAGGTATTAATAAGTTTTATCATCTCCTTTACAGCTCTCTCAAAGCCGAAAATAACCGCGTTTGCAACGATTGAATGTCCTATATTCAGCTCCTCTATGACGTCCTTTAGTTCTTTAACAAACTCCTTAACGTTGTGGTAGGTAAGGCCGTGTCCCGCGTAAACCCGTAGACCCTTTTCCCTGGCGTATACCGCGGCTTCTCTTATCCTTCTCAGCTCCTCTTTTGCCTCATCAAACCTGTGCTCGTTCCAAAGGTTTGCATACCTTCCCGTGTGTATCTCTATTGCATCCGCACCCACGTAAAGGCTTGCGTCTATCTGTTCCTTATCCGGCTCAATAAAAAGGGATATTTCTATCCCCGCTTCCTTTACAGGTTTTAAGTATTCCTTTAATCTTTCCTTCATTGACAAAACGTCAAGACCGCCCTCAGTAGTTATCTCCTCTCTCCTTTCGGGAACAAGGGTTATTCTGTCGGGTCCCACTTTGAGAGCTATTTCCCTCATCTCATCGGTTGGTGCCATCTCAAGGTTTACGGGTATGTTTACAAGCTCCTTTATCAGCTCAAGATCCCTGTCTTGTATATGTCTTCTGTCTTCCCTCAGGTGGAGGGTAATCTGGTCAGCCCCTGCCTGTTGGGCTATGAGTGCGGCAAACACAGGCGATGGTTCAAAGGTTCTTCTTGCCTGTCTTACGGTTGCAACGTGGTCAACGTTTACACCCAGCCTCATAAATTTTAATTTTAAAAGTCCTTGATTTTTAAAACTTTTTAAAGTTAAAATATTTAAGCTAAATCTTTTACGGGTGACGGAGGTAAGGGTATGGCAAGAGAAGTGCCTATAGAGAAACTGAGAAACATAGGTATAGTAGCACACATAGACGCAGGGAAAACAACGACGACGGAGAGAATCCTTTACTACACGGGAAAGACATACAAGATAGGTGAAGTTCACGAAGGTGCTGCAACGATGGACTGGATGCCCCAGGAAAAGGAAAGGGGTATCACGATAACCGCAGCAACGACCGCTTGTTACTGGACCAGAAACGGAGAGAGGTATCAGATAAACATAATTGATACACCGGGACACGTTGACTTTTCGGTTGAAGTCGTTCGTTCTATGAAGGTTCTTGACGGAATAGTTTTCATCTTCTCGGCTGTTGAGGGTGTTCAGCCCCAATCGGAAGCAAACTGGAGATGGGCGGACAGGTTTAAGGTTCCCAGGATAGCTTTTGTAAACAAGATGGACCGCCTCGGTGCTGATTTCTACAGGGTTTTCAAAGAAATAGAAGAAAAGTTAACTATAAAGCCTGTAGCCATCCAGATACCCCTCGGAGCGGAGGACCAGTTTGAAGGCGTTGTAGACCTCATGGAGATGAAAGCGATAAGGTGGCTTGAGGAAACCCTCGGAGCTAAATATGAGGTGGTAGACATACCCCCCGAATACCAAGAAAAGGCACAGGAATGGCGTGAGAAGATGATAGAAACAATAGTTGAGACGGACGACGAGCTTATGGAGAAATACCTTGAGGGTCAAGAGATAAGTGTTGAGGAGCTAAGGAAAGCTCTAAGAAAAGCTACGATAAACAGACAGCTTGTTCCCGTTCTTTGCGGTTCCGCGTTCAAGAACAAGGGTGTTCAGCCCCTTCTTGATGCAGTGATAGACTACCTTCCCTCTCCCGTAGACCTGCCTCCCGTCAAGGGAACGAACCCCAAGACGGGAGAAGAGGAAGAGAGAAGACCTCTGGACGAAGAGCCCTTCTGTGCTTACGCCTTCAAGGTTATGGCGGATCCATACGCGGGACAGCTCACTTACATAAGGGTGTTCTCGGGAACGCTAAAGGCAGGTTCGTACGTTTACAACGCAACGAGGGACGAAAAGCAAAGAGCGGGAAGGCTTCTCCTCATGCATGCAAACTCCAGGGAGGAAATACAACAGATTTCCGCGGGTGAGATATGTGCGGTTGTTGGACTTGACGCCGCAACGGGGGACACCTTGTGTGACGAGAAACACCCGATAATCCTTGAAAAGCTTGAGTTCCCCGACCCTGTTATATCAATGGCTATAGAACCCAAGACCAAGAAAGACCAAGAGAAGCTTTCCCAAGTTCTCAACAAATTTATGAAGGAAGACCCCACCTTCAGGGCTACCACGGACCCCGAAACGGGACAGATACTCATACACGGAATGGGTGAGCTTCACCTTGAGATTATGGTTGACAGGATGAGGAGAGAATACGGAATAGAGGTTAACGTCGGTAAACCCCAAGTTGCATACAAGGAAACTATTAGAAAGAAAGCTATCGGAGAAGGTAAGTTCATTAAACAAACAGGCGGTAGGGGTCAATATGGCCACGCGATAATAGAGATAGAACCCCTACCCAGAGGTAAGGGATTTGAGTTTATAGACGATATACACGGAGGAGTTATTCCCAAGGAGTTCATACCCTCCGTTGAGAAAGGCGTTAAAGAAGCAATGCAGAACGGTATACTGGCCGGCTATCCCGTTGTTGACGTAAGGGTTAGACTCTTTGACGGTTCTTACCACGAGGTAGACTCCTCGGACATAGCGTTCCAGGTTGCCGGTTCTCTTGCCTTCAAGGACGCAGCTAAAAAGGCGGACCCCGTTCTCCTTGAACCCATAATGGAGGTTGAGGTAGAAACTCCCGAAGACTACGTGGGAGACGTTATCGGAGACCTCAACTCAAGAAGAGGAAAGATTATGGGAATGGAGAACAAAGGAAACATAACGGTTGTTAAGGCACACGTTCCCCTTGCGGAGATGTTCGGATACGCTACAACTCTCAGGAGCTTGACACAAGGTAGGGGAACATTTATAATGAGATTTTCCCACTACGACGAAGTTCCGCAACATATTGCGGAGAAGATAATCGGGGAAAGGATGGCTGGAAAGAGCTCTTAATTAGGAGGTAAATAGATATGGCCAAGGAGAAGTTTGAGAGGACAAAAGAACACGTAAACGTGGGAACGATAGGTCACGTTGACCACGGAAAGTCAACACTCACGTCCGCTATAACGTGTGTTTTGGCCGCAGGCCTCGTTGAAGGCGGTAAAGCTAAATGCTTCAAATACGAGGAAATTGACAAAGCACCGGAATAAAAAGAAAGAGGTATAACCATAAACATCACTCACGTTGAGTATGAAACAGCTAAAAGACACTACGCACACGTAGATTGCCCCGGACACGCAGACTACATCAAGAACATGATTACCGGAGCAGCTCA
>NZ_JBSLZM010000095.1:0-25846 GCF_056494385.1 Aquifex sp.
AGCTGTTGGGTTATGGTGCTGCCTCCCTGAACTATTCTTCCCGCTTTGTAGTTAGCGTATGCTGCTCTTATAATGGCTATAGGATCAAAACCTTTGTGGTGCCAGAAATTCCTATCTTCTATGGCTATAAAAGCATTTATTACGTTTTGGGGAATCTTATTGAGAGGAATGTAAAACCTTTTTTGGAAACCTATCGTCCCGTATAGCCTTCCTTTGGCATCGTAAACCTCCGAAGCTTGGGGCGGAGTCCACTTTTCAAGAAGTTTAGGGTCGGGGAGGTTTTTGTAGACCGAAAACAAAAAAACTCCGATAAACAAAAGGCTTAAGGAGATTATACCTCCAAGGGTGATAAAAATCTTTTTGACCATCGTAAATTTTAAATATAATAAGACATTTCAGGAGGTAAGGAGATGGCAAGCAAAGCAAGCGGTGGTTCAACAAAAAACGGAAGGGATAGTATATCAAAAAGGTTAGGTGTTAAGAGATATGACGGACAGTTCGTAAAGGCCGGAAATATTATCGTGAGACAGAGGGGGACGAGGATATACCCCGGAAGAAACGTTGGAATTGGTTCTGACTATACACTCTTTGCCCTTAAAGACGGATATGTTCACTTTGAGACGAGGAGAAAGAAGAAGTTCGTAAGCGTTTTACCTCCCGAGGAGTGGGAAAGATTAATGGAACAAAAAAACGGAAAGGTTCATTAATCTATCCTCTTTTTTATCATCTCAAGGAGTTTTCTCAGCTCCCCGCTTCTCCTTATAATTTCCTTTTCCAGTATTTCACCGTAGAGTCCTTCTATATCTTTTTTTAGCTCCTCACCTTTTAAAGTGTAGAAACCGTCTTTATCAAGATAGTCGTCAACCATTTGAAAGAGAAGTCCTACCTTTCTTCCTGTTTCTTCAAGCTCAGTGATAATCTCTTTTCTCTTTGCGACCAAGCCTCCGCACACAAAGCAAGCTTCAAACAAGGCACCCGTCTTTTTTAAGCTTACCTCATACAGATTCTCGTAGCCCTGTATGTCTAAGACTTGTCCTCCCACCATACCGTCGGAACCCGATTTTTTAGCTATTACGCTTATTATCTCAAGTATTTCTGCCTCTCCGAGGGTTTTAAAGTTCTTTTTGTCAGACAAAGCTTCAAAGGTATAGGTGAGGAGTGCATCCCCCGCAAGGAGTGCGAGGGCTTCTCCGAACTTTATGTGACAGGTTGGCTGTCCCCTTCTCCGGGTATCGTTATCCATGCAAGGAAGATCGTCGTGAATGAGTGAGTAGTTATGAATGAGCTCTATAGCACACCCGACGGTTATAGCGTCTTCTTCGCTTCCTCCGAGAGTGCTTGCAACCGCAACGGTAAAGAGGGGTCTTATTCTTTTTCCTTTCTGAAGTGGGTAATACTTTACCGCATCCTTTAGTGAAGGAGGGCCTTGAATTCTTTCAAGCATTTCGTGAAGTTTTTCCTCAACTTTTTCCTTCCAGAGGGAGAGCTTATCCATAATCTTTTAGGATATTAAAATCCTTCCCAAACCTCTTCAATTTCGTACTCAACAACCTCTCCGGTAAAGCTTTCAAACCAGAACTTATTTCCTTCCCTCTTCTTAACGTAGTTTGGAAGGAGGGGAACTTTACCCTTTCCTCCGGGAAGGTCAACCGCATAGGTAGGTATCCCGAAACCGCTTATCCTTCCCCTTAAATACCTCATAATCTCAAGGCCCTTATCTACAGTCGTTCTGAAGTGAACCGCTCCCTTTATGGGGTCGCAGTGAAAGAGATACTGGGGCTTTACCTTAATCTTTAGAAGCTCTCTGAAAAGCTTTAACATTGTCTCCGGATTGTCGTTTACACCTTTCAGGAGAACGGTTTGATTGTTTACGGGTATACCCCTTCTGAGCAGTCTCTCAATCGCTTCAGCGGAATACTCGGTTATCTCGTTGGGGTGGTTAAAGTGGGTGTTTATCCAGATGGGGGAGTATTTCTCAAGAATGTTAAGGAGATTGTCGTCATAAAAGCGCTGGGGTGCAAGTACGGGAAGACGGGTTCCGAAACGTATTATCTCAACGTGTTTTATCTCTCTCAATTTCTTGAGTATATACTCAATCTTTTCGTTTGAGAGAGAGAGGGGTTCTCCCCCTGATATAAGGACGTCCCTTATTTCTTCGTGTTTTCTTATGTAATCAACCATTCGGTCTATCTCTTCCCTCGTTCTTGCTCTCTCTCCTTGGGCGAATATCCTTTTTCTCATACAGTGCCTGCAGTAAACAGCACAGAAGGTTGTAACGTTTAAGAGAACTCTGTCGGGATACCTGTGGGTGAGCCCGGGAATCTCTCCTTCTTCCTTCAGTGCATCAGGTTCCCCGAAAGACTGAACCTTTGGGTCAACCTCTACAGCTCTTGGTATTGCTTGGAGCCTTATAGGGTCGTTTGGATCCTCCGGGTTTATAAGGGAAAGGTAATAGGGAGTTACCGCAAAGGGGTAAAGACCTGCAGTTTTTTTTATACCTTCCTCCTCTTCCGGGAGGAGTTTTATATACTTCTTTATCTCCCCAAGGCTCTTTATCCTGTTTTGTATCTGCCAGGTGTAGCTCCTCCAGAGATTTTCGGGAACTTCTTTGAAGAAGTATCTCATAAAGATTTATTATTTCTTCCGCTCATCCTGAAGCGCCTAATTCTCTCGTAATTTCTTCTCTCCTCGGGAGAGACAAAGTTTAAGGCTATTCCGCTTCTTCCCATTCTTCCCGTTCTACCTATTCGGTGGAGGTAAACCTTGGGATCCTCGGGAAGGTGGAAGTTTATTACTGCCTCAACTTCTCTTATATCAAGCCCCCTTGAAGCCACATCGGTTGCTACGAGAACCTTTATCCTTCCCTCCCTGAAACGTCTAAGAACTTCTTCTCTCCTCCTCTGGGGAAGGTCTCCGTGTATAGCGTTTGCACGTATTCTCATGTTTCTGAGGTAATCCTCAAGAAACTTTGCATCCTTCTTCCTGTTTACGAAGACAATTACCTTCTCAAGCTTCTTTAAAACCTCCACGAGGTTATCAAGCTTTTCCTCGTGGGAAAAAACCTTAAGAACTCTTTCCTCTATCTGGGGTTCAAGCTCCTTCGTTTCAACTTTTATAAACTCTGCATTCTCAGTATACTCTCCCGAAAGTTTAACAACTTCCTGCGGGAAGGTGGCGGATACGAAGAACACCTGTTTTTCCCGGGGGAGCCTTGAGTATACAAAGTCTATGTCCTCTTTAAAGTTCATATCAAGCATGACGTCAACTTCGTCAAGAACAAAATACCTCACGTTATCAAGCCCGAGAGCCTCCCTTTCTATGAGATCCCTTATCCTTCCCGGAGTTCCTATTACAACGTCAACCTCCTGAGAAGATAAAACCTTCAGGTTTGAGAGAACTTTAGTTCCACCGTAAAAGGCGTAAATTCTCTTTCTCAGATACTTTCCGTAATCCCTCAGGTTATCCCTTATCTGGAGTGCGAGCTCCCTGGTGGGTGCGAGTATGAGCGCCTTCTCCCCTTTTGAGAGATTGTTCAGAATTGGAAGTCCGAAGGCTCCGGTCTTTCCCGTTCCCGTCCTTGCTTGAATGAGGCAGTCCCTTCCTCCAAGTGCTACGGGAATGGTCTTTTCCTGAACGGGTGTAGGCCTTTCGTAGTTAAGCTCCTCAAGAGCTTTTCTTATCTCTTCTCTAAGTAGTGAAAACATCTTTCCTCCTTGATTTTTTCCCTCGGAAGAACGCGAATCCTCCCGACGGGTCTATCTTTATTCTAAAGATTTTTCGGAAAAAGACAATATAATATTAATTAGTTAGGCGACGTGGCCGAGCGGTTAGGCGGGGGACTGCAAATCCCCTTTACGGCGGTTCGAATCCGCCCGTCGCCTCCACACTTATACTTTTTCCCCGACCACCAGGTAAACCAGTCCCATAAAAACCGTTTCGGTGTTTACGACTTTAAATCCGTTTTTCTCAAGGAGCTCCTCAGTTTCCTCAATTGTGAAGCTCTTCTCAAGGGAGTGTATAAAGAAATTCCACTTATCCTTTCCGAATATTAGTATCCCTACGGGAAGAAAAAGGGTTTTCATAAGGAGGGATAAAACTCTATTTCCCCGGAATTTTCTAATGTCAAGAATTCCTATTTTTCCTCCATCCTTTATAACTCTCTTGGCTTCTCCGAGGAAGTTCTCCTGACTCGGGAGATGTCTGAAAACGAGAGAAAGGGAGATCCTATCAAAGCTTTTATTTTTAAAAGGCATGCTTTCCGCGTCAGCCAAAATGAAATAACAATCCCCACACTTTTCTTTTGCCCTTTTTAGCATACCGAAGGCTATATCTATGCCTACCTTCGGTTTTGAGCTTTTAAGCTTAAGTAAAACCTCTCCCGTTCCCGTTCCCACATCAAGCCACGCTTCCTCTTCCCCCATTAGCTCTATTAACCTTTTCTGCCATCTGTGTATACCCCCGAAGGTAATTCCCGAAAGGAAGGCATCGTAAACCTTTGCAATCCCGGAAAACACTTGAGACATTACCCTTTTTTCATCCATAAGATAATTATCCTAAAGATGGATATAAGGATTAAAGAAAAGCCCGAAGACTTTTACGTTAGGGAAGTTAAAAACCTTGAGTTAAAGGAAAGTGGAAAGTATGCTTACTTCCTCCTCAGGAAGGTAAACAGAACAACGATAGAAGCCCTCAGGGAGATATCAAGAAGGTTCGGAATACCGCTGAGAAACATAAGCTTTGCAGGACTGAAGGATAAGAAAGCTGTAACCGAGCAGTATATAGCTATTGAGAATCTGGATGAAAAGACCCTTGAAAAGATGGCGAAATACAAGGGGGAGGGAATATCTCTTAAGTTCCTGGGTTTCTCGGATAAACCTCTAAGCCTCGGAGATATTGAGGGAAATTACTTTGAGGTAAGAGTTTACGGAATTACAAAGAAACACAGGATAGTCTTTGAACGTATGTTTGAACTCGTAAAGGAATATGGTTGTGAGAACTACTTCGGGGAACAGAGGTTCGGTTCCGTAAAACATGCTGAGGAGTTTGTAGTTAAGCATCTCCTGAAGCACGAATACGAGGAAGCATTAAAAGAGTATCTAACTTCTCTTAAGGATAAAAGGCTAAAGAGAATGTTAAAGAAAGCCTGGAGGGATTGGGATAGGTTTCTCAAGCTCATGCCAAAAGGCTCGGAACCCGAGGTTGAAGTTGTAAAGGCTCTCAGGAGGGGTGAGAGCTTTAAGAACGCCTTTATGGTTCTTCCGAAGAATGTGAGGTTAATGTTTGTATTTGCATACCAGAGTTATCTCTGGAACAGGTATCTTTATACCTTTGTAGTTCGCTACCTAAAACACTGTAAAACCCCTTTCCTTAAGTGGGAGCTTGCTTTTTTTAACGAGATGAACAACACCATCTGGGAGGAGATAAAGGAGCTTGAAATTCCTTACCTCGGTCTTGATTACCCACCGAAAAACAAGAAGGTGGAGCTCATTATAAAGGAAGTTCTCCGAGACGAAGGTATCACTCCCAAGATGTTTATGGCGGAGAGAATAGGTATAAGACTTTTTTCGGACGGAGTAAGGAAGGCATTTTTTAAACCAGGAGACTTAAAGGTTTTAGAGGATAAAGGAAGAAGCACAAAGCTTTCTTTCATCCTGCCTCCGGGAAGCTACGCAACCATACTTTTGAGAAAACTTTACTGTTCAGGTATTAAGAGTTAAAGAAAGAGAAGAGAAGAAAAAAAATTACATTCCGAGGTCTGAAGCTTGTTCGTCTGTAAATGTGTGTCCTTCCTTAACCTGTTCTTGCTCCTCTATGGACTTTGATTGACACTTATCAAGGAGTTCTTTGAGCCTTACGGGAGCTTCCGTTAGAGGAAGTGCGGAATCGTAAATCTCTCCCTTTATTCCGCACTCCTTAAAGGCTTCGTAGAGCATCCTGAGCCCCTTTTCCGCCTCGGGTCCGTTTCTCCTAACGACGAATATCCAGTTAGGGTCAAGCTTTCCTTCCTTTTTCAGGTCCCTGAGAGCGTTTGCGACACCTTCCCCTAAGGTTACATCTATTCTCGTGTTGTTAGCGGTTCCACCCGCTATGAGAACAGCCCTTATTCCGGGCTTAGAAAGTATTATCCTCGTTATCTTATACATCTTTTCCGCCGGGGGATTACCGCCTATGTCCGTGAGGTTTGCAGGCTTAAGCCCGAGCTCGTAGCAAGTTTCTATAGTAACCGTAGAACCTCCTCCTCCGAAAGTCATCATAGCTATATCACCGTCAAGCTCAACGTACGAACCCGCCTTTCCTCTGTGGTCGTCCTTATCTATTTCCGCTGCCGCTATTTCCCTTTCCGTTGGCGGTCTCTTCATAGCACTTCTAACACCGTATACCTTTGCGGGAGGAATGGAAGCGTCGTCGTCTATCTTAGTGACCGCGTCAAGGGCCATAACGTCAAGCTTTCCGCCCTTATCAACTATTGCAAGGGGATTTATCTCAAGAAGTCTTGCTTCCGCTCCCCAGAATGCTTCCCACATCTTCGCTATAACTTCCGAGAGCTTTCTCAAAACAGACATGTACTCGTGGGGGAATCCGAGCTCAAGAAGGTAGTTACGAACCATATGGGGATAGAGTCCCTTTAAAGGGTTTATAGGCCATGTCTTTACCTTTTCGGGAGGAACTTCTTCTATATCCATTCCCCCTTCAAGGCTCAAAGTGAGAACGGGAGCCCTGTAGTCTGTGGAATACATAATGGAAGCGTAAAGTTCCTTAACTATATTTGCCTTTTCAACTACGAGAACCCCTACGGGCATTTCTCCGTAAACGGGCATTCTGAGGAGGGTTTCTATTTCTTCCAGAGCCTCATCGGGGGAGGAACATACCCTTACAGCCCCGGCTTTTCCCCTTTTTCCTACGAGAACCTGGGACTTTACAACGCATTCACCGAGCTGGTTTACAAACTCAACGACGTCGTCCGTTATGTGCTCAACGAACATATACTTAGGTGTAGGAATCCCGTACTTCTTAAAAATCTTATCGTAAGCCTCGTACTCGTATAGGTCCATCCTCTTTCCTCCTTAAAGGATTATTTTAAAACAGTATTTTAATAGGTTTTATCGTTAAAATTTAAGTGAGTATGGGATTCGTTGAAGACCTATACGCCGAAATACTTGAGAATACCTACGTATCTGGGAGATTGTATAAACTCGTCATAAGAGTTCCCGACAAATTAATAGATAAAATACAGCCCGGACACTTCGCCATGGTTAAGCCCTTGGAAACTTACGACCCCATGGGAAGGAGAGCTCTCGCTGTGGCGGATATAGATGAACACAGGCTTGTTTTTTACTACGAGGTGTTCGGAAGGGGAACAGCACTTCTCAGTAAGAGAAAGGTCGGAGAAAAAATTAAGGTTTTACTCCCTTTGGGGAAAAGACTTTTTAATTACGAAGGGGACAAGCATCTTCTCGTGGGAGGCGGGGTCGGACTTGCGGGTTTAACGCTTCTTGCAAAGAAGTTAAGAGACTTGGGGAAGAAGGTATTCATAGCATACGGAGGGAGGAGCAGGGAACACCTCGGTATGATTGAGTGGCTGGAAAAAGAAGGATTCCCTTACGAAATATTTACGGACGACGGAAGTCTGGGAAGAAAGGGATACGTAACGGAAATTTTAAAGGAGTTTCCAAAGGATTGGGTTGTTCAGGCATGCGGACCAAAGCCTATGTTAAAGACGATAAAACGTATGGGAACGGGTCATAAAGTCTACTTCTCCCTTGAGGAGAGAATGGCCTGCGGTTGGGGTGTATGTCTGGGTTGTGTCGTGAAAACAGCCGGTGGGATGTTCAAAAGGGTTTGTGTGGAAGGACCCGTTATGCCTATGGAGGAGGTGGTTATTTGAATTTGAAGAGTTTCGTAATTCCCGCCATTGACATTATGGAGGGAAAAGCTGTAAGACTTTACAAAGGAGATTTCTCAAAGGTAAAGGTTTACTCGGAAAACCCTCAAGAGCTTGCTGAGAAATTTAACGAGCTCGGGTTTAAGAGGATTCACGTTGTTGACCTTGAGGGTGCAAAAGAGGGAAAGCTAAAAAACCTGAAAACTATAAGGGAAATTCGGAAAAACTTTTCGGGTGAGATTGAAGTGGGAGGAGGTATAAGGGATTACAAAACAGCCAAAACACTCTTTGAAGAAGGGGTTAACTACATCGTTATAGGAACTCTTGCCTACAAAAATCCGGAAGAGTTTGAGAAGATACTCGGAGATTTTCCAAACAGGGTTATCCTTGCCATAGACTCAAAAAGTGGGAAGGTAGCGATAGGAGGATGGAAAGAAGAAGTAGCCCTAAGTCCGGAAGAGTTTGCTAAACGTTACGAGGGGTACCCTATATGGGGTTACTTGTACACCGTTATAGAGAGGGACGGGAGTCTTGAGGGTGTAGATGTAGAGCCT
Source organism: Aquifex sp. (assembly GCF_056494385.1). Classification (NCBI taxonomy): domain Bacteria; kingdom Pseudomonadati; phylum Aquificota; class Aquificia; order Aquificales; family Aquificaceae; genus Aquifex; species Aquifex sp. The sequence continues at coordinate 8,437 of NZ_JBSLZM010000095.1, forward strand.
TATAAGGAGATTAAAAAGGTTCTAAAAAAGCCTCTTTTTGCTTCGGGAGGAGTTTCTTCAGTTGAGGACATTAAAAAGCTTTACGGAGTTGTAGAAGGTGTCGTTGTAGGAAAGGCGATATACGAGGGTAGAATAAAGCCGGAGGAGTTATGAAGGAGTGGCAAGCTGCACTTTTAGGAGTAGTTGAAGGACTTACAGAGTTCTTACCTGTCTCATCAACGGGACATCTCATACTCACCGCTCATATTCTCGGCATAAAGCACACTGACTTCGTTAAAAGCTTTGAGATAGCTATACAGCTCGGCTCAATTCTTGCGGTTGTATTTCTTTACCTTGAAAGATTTTTGAAGGATACAGAAACCTGGAAAAGAATTATAGTTGCCTTCATACCCACGGGTGTAGTTGGTTTTCTCCTCTACAAGCTTATAAAAGGACACCTTATAGGTAACGATAAGGTTGTTGTTTTTACACTGATTATCGGAGGAATAGTTCTTATACTCCTTGATAGGTATTACGAGGCAAAGGAACACATAGACGATATAAAGAAACTTCCCCTTTCAAAGGCTTTTATGATAGGACTTTTTCAAAGCCTTGCGGTGGTCCCTGGGGTTTCCCGTTCCGGTGCAACCATATCGGGAGGTTTGATAGCGGGGCTCACGAGACAGAAGGCTGCAGAGTTTTCTTTCCTGCTCGCAGTTCCTACGATGCTTGTGGCTACAGCTTATGACCTTATAAAAAGCGGTGGGAATTTTGAAAAAGGAGAGTGGGAAGTTCTGGGTATAGGCTTCATAACCTCCTTTGTAACCGCTTTGGTTGTTGTTAAGCTTTTTCTATCCTACCTGAAAAAACACGGTCTCTGGATTTTCGGTCTTTACAGAATATTTGTAGGAATTCTTTATGCAGCCCTTTTCCTCTTTTGAAAAACTCTGTTTATCAGAAAAAGGAGATAAACACTCGTTCCCGCAACACCTACCATTCCTACGATAAATAGGTAAGCCCTGAACTTTTCGGGAAGTGCAAGTTCCCCCCTTGCTATCCTTAAGGCGTTTACAAGTTCAAGATAACTGTAATTAACACCATAGAGATAATCCTTTATCCGGAGGTCGGGAGATAAAACAACTATCAAGTTGGGATGAATAAATTGGTCTCCCGCGGTCATAAACCTGAAGTCTATCGCATCAAGAAGCCTAAAAAGGTCCTCAGTAGTCTTCGCCTTAACAACTTTCCAACCCATTCCGTCAATATGGTATTTCTCCCTGTATCTCTTTATATCCTCAAGGGTATCCTTCGGGTCAAAGGTAAAGGTAAGAACCCAGAAATCCTTTCCCGGTTCTCCAACTTTTGGAATAACCTTAAGTAAACTCTTAGTTATAAGAGGACACGATGCATTGCATCTCGTATATATGGGGCTTATTATTATAGGCTTCCCTTTTAGGTCTTTAAGCTGAAACTCATTACCAAAGGAGTCAACGAGTCTTATATCACCGGGAACGTATGTGTCTATAGTCTTTGATTCCTGGGGGGGTATTCCGGTGCTTCCTGTTTGAGCGAATAAAAGGGTTATAAAAAGAAAAAGAAGAGAAAGAATCACTTCTTGGCTACCTCCTTATTAGCCTTTGAAACTTCTTTCGTTTCCTTCTTTTCAGCTCCCTGTAGTTGCTTTAAGGGCATGGGGAATTTCTCGTTGTAAGCAGGAGAGTTGAAGAAGACACCCCTTACGGATGCGTCGTATAGGGGTGGTATGTAAGATAGAACCGCAAGTATTATTGCTGCTACGGTCCACGTCTTGAGGTTATTGAGAACGGGTATATTCTCATCGTGGTAAGCGTCCGCTATTGGGAACTCAAGGGTGCTTTCCCTAACCTTGGGTGCGAGAAGTGTTCCTATTAGGGATGCAAAGAAGAAGATGAACCCTATAGCCAGGAGAACTCCCCCAACAACTGAGAGCTGAGCATATCCAACCCACTCAGGCCTGTAGAGCGGAGAGTCCGGGTTAAGGTATGTGAGTCCTGCGTTAGTCCTTCTGGGGAATCCCTCAAGAATTCCTCCCACCATCATAGCGTAGGAGAACATAAACATACCTTGCATCCAGAAGTAAGGTGCAAGAACCGCAAGTCCCTTAAACTTGACTTCCGTTCCCCTTAGCTTAGATACCATGTAAAGGGCAAGTGCAAAGAACACGAGAAGAACCAAGCCTCCAACCGTTGTGTGGAAGTGTCCGGGAACATAAGCTGTATTGTGAACCGCAAGGTTTACGTTGTAAGAGGCATTAACTATTCCGGTGATTCCGCCTATGAAGAAGAGAACAAGTCCCGCAAAGAAGTAGGAGAACATCCATTTATTGCCCTCAAGCCTCATGTAGGGAAGGAAGGTCCACCAGTAGAATTTAGAGCTCTTAAGCTCAGGATGTTCCGCCTTTACACTGTATTCAAGGGACGCTGCAACCGTGAATGCGGTAATCATGCTGGGGAGAGCAACACCGAATGTAAACAGCGAGTGTATAAGCTTCCAGGTGTTCGTTATACCGGGATCCGTAAACTGGTGGTGAAGACCAACGGGGAGTGAGACTAACAGGAAGAGTATAAATGCCAGTCTTGCAGCCGCATCGGAGTAAAGCTTTCCTTTTTCGGAAACTATCTTGGGAAGTATCGTATAAAGTGCAACGTATGCGGGAAGTAGCCAGAAGTAAACTACGGGGTGTCCGAAGAACCAGAAGAGGGTTCTTGCAAGCAAGGGATTAATCTCGTCAACCCATCCGAGGGAAAGAGGAAGGAGCTGGAATAAAATTTCAACAGCTACGGGAATAATCATTATGGTCCAGAGTATAAAGTTCACGAAAGTTCCGAAAACCGCCAGAGGAAGCTTCTGGTCCGGGTTTTCCCTCTTCCACTCTATTGCAGAGGGAATCCAGTCAAAGAAGAAGGGAACCAGTGAACCCAGAACTAAAAGAACAGCACCCAGGTAAAAGGTCCAGTGAGCTATTAAGGGAGGGTAGAAGGTGTATAGAACAGTAGCTTTTCCCGTAAACATAGCCCATGCGGCCATAAGCGTTCCTATAACCATCATTCCGAGGGCTATCCATTGAATCTTTTCCCTAAGGGGTTTTTTGAGAGCATACATAACTATTGCGTTTGAAAATCCTACGATAAATATCGTTGTGAACACTATTACGTTTATAACGCCGTGAAGTGTCAACCCCTGGTAGTAGTCAATTCCTAAAAAGCTTTCTGCCTTTATTATTCCCGCCCTATAGAGAACTTGCATTACACCGTGGTAAATTCCAAAAGTAAGGAGTAGAATAGGAAAAATAATTTCTGTCAGGATTATAAACTTCAGAGCTCCGCTTACCTGCATTTTTTCACCTCCTTTTTTTATTCAACGATTATTTTTCCTTGCATAGCGTGGTGTCCTACCCCACAAAACTCATGACAAACAACGTGATAAATACCGGGATGCTCAAACTTAACCCTCATGTAACCAACAGTTCCGGGAATTGCCATAACGTTAAAGTTTGTTCCTTGGATATGAACACCGTGAACTACGTCCTTTGAGGTTACAAATATATCAACGGTTGAACCTGCAGGAATCTTTATCTCGGTAGCCCCTTTGTTAAAGTCAAAGAACCACATCCTTGCGAGAACGTGAAGTTCATACCTCTTATCCCCGTGCTTTATGAGTTTTCCTTCTTGGAAAGGTTCTACGTTTGTTACACATGTGGGAACGTCAATCTTCAGTCCTTTTGCAGCGTAAACTATCAAACTGAAGAAAGTAAGAAGCAGTATTATTGCCAAAGTGAGACCGGTTTTTTCAGCTTTATCCATCGCTCCTACCCCCTTTCAAGTAATACCGCATAGGCTAAAAACCATATGAGTGCATAAAAGGCTATCATGAAAAGGAAAAAGTAAATAGCTCCCGTGGGAAAAAAGTCGGTATGTTTTTCCTGCATTTTCCTCACCTCCACAAGTTTTTAACCACACTAATAAATTTTCAACCCGAGAAATTTCGTTGTCAAGTAGTGCTTACTCACTCATACAAATAAACCAGCTGATTTTCAAGGGCTAAAAGCTGATTATGTTTTAAATCAAATAAGATTAAATCCGATAAAATGATTTTAAAATCATAAATAAATACAAAAGAAAAAAATAAAAGAAGGAGAAAGAGAGAGTTACCTGAGTATTTCTTCTTTGTCGTATCTGTAGGGGTGCCAGTCGGGCTCTACCTTAGGAGGATTGTCTCCGTGACCGTGTGCCCTTGCGGGGACACCGACTTTCCACTCAAGAGAAGGAGACTTCCAGGGGTTTTCGGGAGCCTTTTCACCGCTCGTGAGACCTTTGATAATTCCATAGGTAAAGATAATCACACCAACACCCAGTATAAGAGCTCCTATCGTTTGAAGAACGTGGAGTGTTGTCCATTCGGGTATGGGAGGATAGTCGGGATACCTTCTGGGATTACCGAGCATACCAACAACCATTTGGAGGAAATAGAAGATGTTAGCACCTGTGAATATGAGCCAGAAGCTGAGTTTTCCTATGTTTTCGGGATAAAGCTTTCCTGTAGCAAGTGGGAACCAGTGTATTACCGCTCCGAGAATTCCGAGGGTTATAGCCATACCGAGAACGTAGTGGAAGTGTCCAACGACAAATAGTGAGTCGGATACTCCGAGGTCTATGGCTACCATTCCGAGAGGAATTCCCGTAAGACCACCTATGAGGAACATGAATATACCACCGAGTGCGTAGAGCATTTGAGACCTAAAGTGTATAGCACCCCTGTATAGGGTGAACATCCAGTTGAATATCTTTATTCCCGTTGGAACAGCTATAAGGAGAGTCGTATAGGAGAATAGAACTCTTACCCAGTTGGGAACTCCGGATACGAACATGTGGTGTATCCAGAGGAAGAAGCTAACTGCAGTAATTCCCCATATTGCAAAAACCATAGTGTGGTATCCAAAAATAGGTCTCCTTGCAAATACAGGAACTATTTCAGAGTAGAAACCGAATACCGGTAGAACTTGAACGTAAACAACAGGGTGGGAGTAGAACCAGAATATGTTTTGGTAAATGAGGGGGTCTCCACCTTTTGCGGGGTTGAAGAAGTTAGTTCCGAGATACTTGTCAAGGAAGAGCATCGTAACTGCACCGGCAAGTGAGGGAACTCCTACGAGTTGTATAACGTTAGCTGCTATGAGAGTGTGGACAAAGAGGTTCGTCTTGAAGAATGTAACACCGGGAGCTCTCATCGTGATGTAAGTAACCAAGAAGTTAACAGCCGTAGCTATAGAAGACGCTCCGAGAAGGTGTATTACGAATACATATAATGCGGTTATTCCGGCATCGTTGTTAAGTGAAAAAGGAGGATATCCTGTCCACATCGTCATTATGTGGTTTCCGGGAATTAGAGTCATGAGGAATAATACGTTTGCTGCAAAGAATGCCCACCAGCTAAGGGCATTGAGCCTCGGGAACGCGACATCTTTTGCCCCTATCATCAGGGGAAGTAAGAAGTTACCGAATCCACCTATGTGTGCAGCTATAGCCCACCAGAAGAGCATTCCTACACCGTGCCCGGTAAGTAAGTAGTTGTAAGTCTTAAAGTCAACGACCTGCATTCCGGGTACGGACTGCTCAAGTCTTACGAGGAGTCCGAATACGCCCGCTAACAGGAAGACCACAAAGCTGGTGACGAAGTAAAGAATTCCAATCTTCTTGTGGTCTGTTGTAAAAATCCATTCCCTTAAAGTTCCCAAGAAATATGGCTTCTCTACGTGAATTACTTCCCTCATTGCACTACCTCCTTAGTTTTCAGATTTTATAGCAACAGCGTTATTTTTGCCATAGAGCCAAGCAGTAAATTGCTCCGGAGGAACAACCTTAAGCTTAGTAAACATATGGGAGTGTCCCGTTCCGCAGTATTCCCTGCAGAATACCCAGTATTCACCCGGTTCGTTAATCTGGAACCAGAGGTATGTTGTTCTTCCAGGAACAGCGTCTTCCGTTATCCTTGCAGGCTTTACAAAGAAAGAATGTATTACGTCCATAGAGGTTAGGAGAACCCTTATGGGCTTTCCTGCAGGTATTACGGGCTTTTCAAACTCCTGGAGATTGTAGTCGTTTGCGTGATACCCGGTAACGACAGTTTTTATAACCTTCCCGTCTTTGTCAAGATAATCAAACTGCCATCCCCACATGAATGCGGTTACCTTTATCGTCATTGCGTTATCGGGAACCGTTCTAATCTTTCTAAATATTGTAAACGAATAGGTTGCGAGGAATATGACTGTAAGCAAGGGAATTATCGTGAGGAGTGCTTCGAGTCCAGTATGGCTTTCAAAGTCGTGGTCTCCTACTTCCCTTTCTCCGGGTTTATAACGGTACTTGTAGATAAAGTAAAGTCCCGGAACTGCTACGACTAAGTAAATAATTACAGCTACTATCAACCAGACGGTGACCGCTTCGGACCACCACTTATAGGGCAGAGCAACCGCATCCATAACGCCTTCCATAGCCTACACCTCCTTTGACCTAAGTTTATTGAGTAAGATAGCTGAAGACACTACTAAAAACAGAGCGGAAAAGCCAATTCCTCCAAAGAGGAGCGTTGGATTTATAACATACCTGCTTCTTGAGGGGTCATAGGTAAAACATACAAGTAGGGCAAGGTCTACCACGGAGTTAAGGGATATCTTGTTTTGGGTGCTTTCCGCAAGTGCTATTCTTATGTCCATTTCGGAAGGCTTAACACCGTAAAGATAACGGGTTATCCTTCCTTCGGGAGAGAGGAATATGTATACATTCGGGTGAACAAAAGTCTTATCCCTCTCAACGAAGAAGAATTTAAACCCTACCGCGTCGGTAAGTTTTCTTATGTCTTCCTTCTTTATAAGTCCGAATATCCACTGTTTTGTAAAATGGCCGTGTTGCTTTTTGAATTTTTTAAGGGTATTTAGATTATCCCTTTCGTCAAAGGATAAGTTTAAGACTACAAAATCTCTATCCTTTAATCCTGTTTCTCTTATAAGCTTGTTCAGGTTATCCACCCTCACGGGACATGTTCCACCGCAGGTGTAGTAAGAAAGAAGCAGTATTGTAGGTTTACCTTCAAATAAACTGTATAAGTTTGTAACTTTACCGTTTTCAAGTATTACCTTTACGTTTGGAACAAAGTTCCCGAGGTATTTTTTCTCGTCTATTTTCAGTAATTCGGGATTAAACATATCGTTGTCGTCAAAAGCCTTATTTGAAGCCCCCATCACACCGCTTCCGAAAACAAAAGTAAATAAAAAGAGAAGAGAGAACAGCACCTTCATCTTATATCCCCAGTGTTCCTATTACGTATACGGAACCTGCTACAAGGAGCCACATGAAGTCAACAAAGTGCCAGTATGCTGAGGTTGCCCTGAGAACGGTAGGCCTTTGTTGAGAGAGCTTTCCGGTAACGAGTAGCCACATGGTGTAGAGGTGCATAAGAAGTCCGAGAAGAACGTGAGAAGTGTGAAGTCCGGTCAGTGCATAAAATCCCGTTCCATACATGTTGGAGCTTAGGGTAAATCCCTCGTGCCAGAGGTGCATCCATTCATTAACGTGGAGAACTACGAATAGTATGCCAAGGACAAAGGTCATAAACACCCACTTGAGAGCCTTTCCGTTGTTTCCTTCATTTTCAAGGATTTCCTCCGCTCTCCAAATCGTATAACTTGATGCCCACAGGATTAAGGTAAGCAACCCAGCCATAGGAAGACTTATCCCTTCGGGAACCCAGTTCACCCATTCGTATGCGTGACCCACCCTTGCGGTGTAGTAGGCTGCGAACATCGTTCCGAATATTACCGCTTCGGTAATGATGAAGAAGTATGTTCCCATTGCACCGAGTCCGTATTCAGGGTCTTTGGAGAAGTGCTCGTTAGCCCATCCCGCAGCACCGAACAGTATGAACAGGAGTGCCAGACCTCCCGTTACAAGTCCTACCATCTGGTTTTGCCATGCAAAGTAAGCGGTGAGGGAAATAGGAGTCAGAAGCATACCGATACCTATCACGAAAGGCCATACACTTACTTCCTCGTGATGGTGGTGAGCACCTTCAACGTTTGCCATCTTTCACCTCCTTACCTTTTATAAGCCTTCCTAAATATTTTGGAAATTCCTATTTTCAACGGTTATAAGTAGAATTAATAGAAATATTAAAAAATCTTAATAATAAGAAGCGTTTATAAGCTTTTCACAACTTATAATAGTTTTGTTAGGTTAGTATTAACGAATGGAGGTCGGAAGTATGGCAAAGCACGTTGTAGTAATAGGCGGAGGAATAGGAGGTATAGCAACCGCTTACAATCTAAGGCATCTTATGCCCGAGCTAAAGATTACTTTAATTTCAGATAGGCCTTACTTCGGATTCACTCCTTCTTTCCCTCACCTTGCGATGGGCTGGAGAAGATTTGAAGAGATATCTATACCCCTTGCACCCCTGCTCCCGAAGTTTAACATTGAGTTCATAAACGAAAAGGCGGAAAGTATAGACCCCGATAGAAACGAGGTAACAACGCAATCGGGAAAGAAGATTGAGTATGACTACCTCGTTATAGCTACGGGACCGAAGCTTGTTTTCGGTGCGGAAGGACAAGAGGAAAACTCCACCTCCATTTGTACCGCAGAGCATGCTCTTGAAACTCAGAAGAAACTCCAGGAGCTTTACGCAAATCCGGGACCCGTGGTAATAGGGGCTATTCCCGGTGTAAGCTGTTTCGGACCCGCCTACGAGTTTGCTTTAATGCTCCACTACGAGCTGAAGAGAAGGGGAATAAGGTATAAGGTTCCTATAACCTTTATAACCTCCGAACCCTACATAGGACACTTCGGTGTTGGAGGAATAGGACCTTCTAAGAGATTTGTAGAAGACCTCTTTGCTGAAAGGAACATAGAGTGGGTAGCAAACGTTGCGGTTAAAGCTATAGAACCCAATAAGGTTATATACGAAGACCTAAACGGAAATACCCACGAAGTTCCTGCAAGCTTTACCATGTTCATGCCCAGATTCCAAGGTCCTGAAGTCGTTGCATCCGCAGGGGATAAGGTTGCAAATCCTGCAAACAAGATGGTCATAGTAAACAGGTGTTTCCAAAACCCAACCTATAAGAATATATTCGGTGTAGGTGTTGTTACCGCAATACCTCCCGTAGAGAAGACTCCTATACCCACCGGAGGACCCAAAACGGGAATGATGATTGAACAGATGGCTATGGCTGTAGCTCATAACATAGTTAACGACATAAGGAACAACCCCGACAGGTTTGCACCAAGACTATCGGCCGTATGTATAGCTGACTTCGGAGAGGATGCTGGATTCTTCTTTGCGGACCCTGTAATACCTCCCAGACAAAAGGTCATATCTAAAAAAGGAAAGTGGGCTCACTGGTTTAAGAGCGCCTTTGAAAAATACTTCCTCTGGAAGGTAAAGAACGGAAACATAGCTCCTTCCTTTGAAGAAAAAGCTCTTGAGATATTCCTAAAGGTTCACCCCATAGAGCTGTGCAAAGACTGTGAAGGTGCACCCGGAAGCAGGTGTTAATCCTTTTCCCTTTTATTACTTTTTCTTATAACTTCGGTAAGTTAGTAAATATTTAATTCCTGAAATTTTTCATTAATATTATTCCTTATGGTAAAGACGAGGGATAAGATACTTAAGGTAGGAGCTGAGATTATAGCTCAAGAAGGTTTGCGAAAGTTTACCGCAAAAAACCTTGCCCAAAGGATAGGTATAAGCGATGCTGCAATCTTTAAACACTTCTCCTCTATGGACGAGATAGCTGAGGAAATAATAAGACGTTACACAAACGAGTGCATACTTAGAACGAAGGAGGCTGTAAGTTTAGGAAAGACACCGACCGAAAAAGTTGAGAAAATTCTTGAGGGACACATGGAACTTCTTGAAAAAACAAGAGGAATAATTCCTGTTATATGCTTTGAGTTTTCGCGAAGCGATAAAAGAAGCATAAAGAGGAAAATCCAGCTCTTCCTTGAAGAGTATGCGAACATTCTTAAGGAAGTTATAAAGGAAGGGATAGAGAAGGGTGAGTTCAGAGAAGACATAGACCTTGATGAGGTGGCCTTCTCTTTAATAGGCTTTATGCAAGCGAAAGCTTTCCAATGGTTTTTGAAAGGCAGAAAAGGAAAGATAATTAAGGACCCGGAAACGGTTAAAAAGATAATCCTTAACGGCTTGAGAAAGTGTTAACCTCCGACTTTGAACATCTCAACCTTCTTGTGTTTTCTTAACTCCTTCCTGAGCTCGGAGTATCTGTCTTCTCTGTTTTTCCATATTTCCCTTAAAAGCAGTTCGGGATTTTGAGCGTGCCTAATGTTGTATCCCTCTTCCGCAAATAAACATGTGTAAACCTTACCGTCCGCTGAGAGTCTGATTCTGTCACAACCTCTACAGAAAGGTTTCGTTACAGAAGCAATTATTCCAAACTCTCCCCCGTCATCGTAGACAAACCTTAAGGCGGTTTCATTGGATTTCTTGGGAATAGGTTTAAAACTGAAGTATTTAGACATGTCCCTTAATATTTCATCCGCCGTGTATACCTTATCGTAATCCCACCCGTTCAGGGTTCCGACGTCCATATACTCAATAAACCTTATTGTTATCTTTCTTTCCTTAAAGTATGAAGCAAGCGGGATTATTTGGTCTTCGTTTACTCCCCTTATTATTACACTGTTTACCTTTACCTTGAAACCTAACGCTTTTGCGTAATCTATCGTTTCAAGAACTTCCTTTAGATTCACGTTTTTGTTTGTTATCCTTTTGTTTACTTCATCATCAAGGGCATGCACACTTACGGTTATTCTTTTAAGCCCCGCTTCCTTTAGTTCCGGTAGCTTTTTCTTGAGGAACACACCATTCGTTGTAAGTGCTATGTCTTCTATTCCTTTTATATTTTTAATTCTTTTTATTATTTCTCCGATATCTTTTCGCAGAAGGGGTTCTCCCCCTGTCAATCTTACTTTTTTAACCCCGAGTTTTGCAAATAACTTAACGGTTTCCTCTATCTCTTCGGGTGTCATTAAGTTTTGGGTAAAGTTGTAAGAGTTCCCGGGTGGCATGCAAAAACTACACCTGAGATTACATCTGTCGGTAAGTGATATCCTTAAAACCCTTAAGGGTCTTCCGAGTTTATCCAGTAGCATCTCTCTTCTCTCCTAAAACCCATTCTCCTTTTCCGTCTTTGAATATTTCCTTTTTCCATATGGGAACACGTTTTTTCGTTTCATCAACCGCATACCTGCAGGCTTTAAAAGTTTCCTCCCTGTGTCCTCCCACCGCAAGGACCAAAAAGGAAGGTTCACCAACTCTTACAAGCCCTAACCTATGGTGAATGAAAACCTCTTTGACACCAAACTTTTCCAATGTTTCCTTTCTTATCTTATCCATCTCCTTTATTGCCATTTCGGGGTAAGCTTCGTATTCAAGTGCTTCTATATCCCCGTCCTCAGGGGCACTTCTGGGAATTCCGAGGAATAAAACCTGAGCTCCGCAATCGGAAGGAACTTGATACTCAGAAAGAATTCTTTCCGCTCCGAACCACTCGTAGCCTATATAGACTTTGGGTATCATATCACCCTCCATATGACAATTTTGTCATATTTAAATTTAGTTGAAAAAATTTTAAAGTAAAGACCTTTTCAAGGTCCGTGTTAGCTCCTTTTTTATCTCTGAGGTCGTATATCTAAGAAACTTTCTTTCTTTAAATACGAAGACTCTCTCAACACTTCCCGTTATAATAGCGAGAGCTATCTCCGGATGCGTTTTTAGCTTCCCTTTGGCTTTCAAGTTATTTAAGAACTTGAGAATTAACTCTCCGGGAAGGTTTGTAACCTTAGGTGAATCTTTTAGAAGATGGTAAAGGTTAAGGAACCTGAAGGACTCCGGTTTTGAGAATGCGTAATCTATAAGACTGCTTATTATATTTTCAAGTACCTCCTCTTCCTTATCCGAAGATGAAAGAGCTTCGGTGATTACTTCCCTCAATTCCTTTGTTATGCTCGTTAAAAGTTCCTGTATTATCTCATCCTTACTCGTGAAGTGTCTGTAGATGGCACCTTCGGTAATACCTACGTCCTTTGCTATATCCTTTATAGTAGTTTCTCTAAAGCCTTTTTTAGAAAAAAGCTTTAAGGCGGACTCAAGTATTTTCTCTCTGGTATCGGACCTCTATTCACCCATATCAGCAAATATATACTTATACTCGTTGTTTTTTCTAAGACTATAGTAATTTGGCTTCAACACGGTAAATTAGGAACAGTATCTTAAAGATGTAAAGAACTACGAGATTCCAGTTCTTGACTTTCAACTCCACACGGTTAACTAGGAATCCCACACTCCTTTAAAAAGATTATAAAGCTCTATGAATAAATTATGAAACTCCCGAACTTAGGAAAATCCACATAATTTTCGGAAATTCGGAGTGAGGGAAAATGTTCAAAAATTTAGCTTTATCTTCCCCTTATTAAATCAATACGAAAATAAAAGTGTCATCAAAACATCACAGTATCAAAATATCCTGATGCACATTCCTTATTCCATTGCCAAGAAGCCAACAGGGCTTTTTAGCCCTTTCAGTGAATTAATTATACTACTTAATTATGAAAAAGGTGGCTTTTGTTTACGACGATATTTACTTAGAACATGACTGGCCCGACCATCCCGAGAATAAGAACAGACTTGTCTCAATACTTGAACACCTTGAAAAATCGGGAATAAAGAAGGAACTAGTGGAGATAAAGCCCAGAAGGGCAACGGTTGAAGAAGTATCCCTCAACCACGACAGAAACTATATTCAGGAGATACACGATTTTTGTAAGTCCGGAGGAGGCTACTTAGACCCCGATACCTATGCAACACCGGACAGCTACGATGCTGCCCTTTATGCGGCAGGTGGTGTTCTTGAGGGAATAGATAAAGTTTTAAACGGTGAGGTTGATAGGGTGTTCTGTGCAGTAAGACCTCCGGGACACCATGCGGAATACGCCAAGGCAATGGGTTTTTGTATATTCAATAACGTAGCTATAGGGGCTCATTACCTCAGGAAGGTTAAGGGCTTAAACAGGGTATTTATAATAGACTTTGACGCGCACCACGGAAACGGAACCCAGAAAAGCTTTTACGAGGATGACACAGTTTTTTACTTTTCAAGCCACGAGTATCCCTTTTATCCCGGAACGGGTAGTGCGGACGAGAGAGGAGCAGGTAAGGGATACGGCTACACGGTAAACGTTCCGATGGATGCGGGGGCAGGTGACGAGGAGTATAAGCCTGTTTACGGTAAGCTTCTTCCTGAGTTAATAGATAGGTTCAGGCCTGACTTTGTTCTCGTGTCCGCGGGCTATGACCTTCACAGAGACGACCCGTTAACATACCTTAACGTATCAAATGAAGGGGTTAGATTTATAGTAAGGAATATACTTAAAGCTTCTGATAGGGTGGGAGCCCCGGTCTTGTTTACCCTTGAAGGTGGGTATAATTTGAGAGCTCTGGGGGAGTGTGTTGTGATAACCCTTGAGGAGATGTTAAGGGATGGCGAGGTTTAAATACAGGGAAGGAAAGGTAAAGGTTGAACACCATCTCCTTGAGGGTCTTGAGGATTATCTGAAGGAAATTGAAAAGTGGGAGTGTGTAGAAAGCATAATTCCGGGAAGAATAATAAGGCAGAATAAGGGTAGGGGGTCAAAGGGACTTTTTTTGAAATACAGGACGATAACAGGCTATAAACTCCTCTATAAGGCCGGAACCTCGGTACAAGAGGTTTTCGTTGTTTGTAAAGACTACGAAGAGTTTGAAAAGAGGTTTAAAGAAACCTTCGGATAACTACTCAAGGGCTTTCGTTATTTCTTGGGGTTTGAAGATTCCTTTTTCCGTTATTATGGCTGTTATTAATTCCGAAGGAGTTACATCAAAGGCAAGGTGATAGGCATCCGAACCCTCAGGTGCTATAAGGCATTCACCGCAGGTTTTTACCTCTTGAGGTGAACGTTCTTCTATAAGTATCTCTTCTCCGTTACTTATACTTGGGTCTATCGTAGATGTCGGAGCTGCAACGTAAAATGGGATATTGTGTTCTTTGCATAAAACCGCCAAGGTGTATGTTCCTATCTTGTTGGCTACGTCTCCCTTTGCGGTTATTCGGTCCGCACCAACGATTACAAGGTCAACCAATCCTTTTTTCATAAGAAATCCCGCTGTGTTGTCCGTTATTATCTTGTGATGTATTCCTTCCTTCAGGAGTTCCCAAGCGGTTAGTCTTGAACCCTGAAGGTAAGGTCTGGTTTCGTCAACCCATACGAATACGTTCTTCCCGCCGTAGTGGGCACTCCTTATTACCCCCAGAGCTGTTCCCCATCCTGCTGTAGCGAGTGCTCCCGTGTTGCAGTGAGTTAGTATCTTTGCACCTCGGGGTATTAGTTCCTTTCCGTATTCTCCCATTCTTTTGTTTGCCTCGTAGTCTTCTTTCTCTATAAGTTTTGCCTCTTCTTCTATGTCTTTCCCTTCTTTCAAAGCTTTTAGCATTCTATCAAGTGCCCAGAAGAGGTTATAAGCGGTAGGTCTTGTGTTTTTTAGGGTTTCGTAAACGATACTCGGATTTTTTTTCTGAACTTTTACACCGAGGACAAAGCCGTAAGCCGCAGTGCAACCTATTGCAGGAGCACCTCTTACGGCCATTTCCTTTATTGCCCTCGCAACATCTTCGTAAGTTTTAAGCTCAAGCCATTCCTCCCTGTGGGGTAGCTTTCTCTGGTCAAGAAGAAGGAGCCTGTCCCTTTTCCATACGAAAGGTTTTACTTCCATTCTTTTACCCCTCAAGGACGTGTTTTTCGGGAACTACCGTGTAAAAGGTCCCTTCAAAAACCTTTTCTTTGTTTACAAATCCCTCAACCTTTACTGTTTTCTTCTTACCCTTTTCCTCAACAACCTTGGCCTCACATACAAGCTCATCCCCGAGCTTGACAGGTTTCAGGAACTTTACGTCAGCTCCTGCCAGGACCACGTTGGGGTGGTTTACCGCAAGCATAGCTGTGTAATCTCCGCAGGAGAATATAAACCCTCCGTGAATGAGTCCCTTCTCATCACACACCATGTTTTCGGTAGTTCTCAGTAAAACCTTTGCGTATCCTTCCCCGAGTTTTACGGGTTCTCCGCTTAAACCCCTGTCTATCTTCAGGTGAGTTTTAACTTCCATAGTTTTAGATTTTAAGGGTTTGCCTTTCCTTGAGGGATTTTATATAACTCTCCGAGAGCTCAACCATTACCGCCTCCTCATCACAGTTGGGAAACTTAACACAGTTTATACACTCACCCCAGACCTTATGGGGAAGAACGGACTTGTCTATCTCCCTGAAACCAAACTTCTTTATAAAGAACTCCTTTACATAGGTTAGTGAGAAAACTTTAGTTACACCGAGCTCCCAAGCCTCTTCAAGTGCTTTATGGACCAGGTTATACCCTATTCCCTCACCTTTATATCCTTCTTTGACAGCAAGGCTCCTTATTTCTGCGAGATCCTCCCACATTACGTGCAGGGCAACACAACCTATAACTTTCCCATCCCTTTCGTAGACCCAGAAATCCCTTATGTTTTCGTATATTGAGTTTAGGCTTCTAGGGAGAAGAACCCCCTTTTTTGCGTAATCCATCAGGAGGTTGTATATGGCTTTAGCATCCCTTACCGTTGCTTTCCTTATCATAGTAGGTTTAATTTACTCCCAAAAGTCTGAGAATGTCGTTTAGAATAACGAAAGCCATAAGGGTGAGTATTATAGCCAGTCCCGCTTTTTGCCAATACTCTTTAAACTTTTCGGGAAGTGGCCGCCCTCTTATCCATTCAATGGCAAAAAGAACGATAAGTCCGCCGTCAAGAATCGGGAGGGGTAGGAGGTTAAATATAGCGAGTTGTAAAGAGATAAACGCCATCATTGAAAGGAAGGGAATTAAGCCGCTCTGGGCTGCCTGACCTGCAAACTGAGCTATCGCTATTGGTCCGCCAAGGGTTTTGAAGGAAACACTTCCCGTTATGAGTCCCCACAGGGTTTTAAAGGTAAGAGCGGTAAGCTCGTACGTTCTTGAGATAGCCAGGGAGATAGCCTCGCTTACTGAGTGCTTCTCAAGAACGGCTTCAGTTCTCGGCTGAATGCCTATGAAGGGTGTTTTCGTCCTCGGGTCAATTGCCGGAACGACAACCTTTTCAATAATCCTGTTTCCTCTCTTTATTGTAAGTTTTAAAGGCTCTCCCTTACTCTTTCTTACCTTCTCAACGAGCTCATACCACGTTTTTATCTCCTCTCCGTTTACCTTGAGAATTACGTCTCCCGGCTTTAATCCTATCTGGTATGCCGGGGTTCCCTCTTTTACACTTCCTACCGCCGGTGGGATGTAGGGGGCTATACCCAATCTCCCTTTGCCCGTTGTAACATCCGGAACGGGAACTTTGAACTCCAACGTTTTCCCGTTTCTCTTAACGGTTAACGTTGTTTCCTTTACCCCTTTTACCGAAAGGTTTATGAATGTATCCCTCAGGTCTTCCCAGCTTTTTATCTCGTATCCGTTTACCTTAACTACTCTGTCTCCGGCTTTTATTCCTACCTTTTGAGCTACAGAATTTTTCTCAACGTATCCAACGACTACAGGTTCTTTCAGGTATTTGGGAACCTCTACGCCCGCGGTGAATATTACGGTGAAAGCAAAGAGCGTGAACAGAATGTTAAAAAGCGGACCTCCTAAAGCTATGAGTATCTTCTGCCAGGGCTTTTTTGAGGAAAAGGCGTAAGGGTCATTAACGCTTTCCTCCTCCCCGTATAGCTTTACAAACCCCCCCAGGGGAACCGCGGCTATCTGGTAAAGGGTCTCACCCCACTTCTTTCTCACTACGGGAGGACCGAAACCTATTGAGAATATCTCAACTTTTACCTTGAAGAGTTTAGCCATTAAGAAGTGGCCAAACTCGTGGACCCAAACGAGAACACCTATTAACACTAAAAAGGCTATTAACGTCATTACTTTTCTCCTATGACAACAACTACAACCTTTCTCTCACGGGGACCGTCAAAGTCGGCAAGGAACACTGACTCCCAGGTTCCGAGGGTAAGCTCTCCGTTTACTACGGGAATTACCCTTGAGTTTCCTATAATTGCACTCCTTATGTGGGCTGCTGAGTTTCCTTCCATATGTGCGTAAGATGGGTCGTTCCAAGGAATTAGCTTTTCAAGAGAGTAAACTATGTCCTTTACAACGTCTGGGTCTGCTCCCTCGTTGACGAAAACACATGCGGTAGTGTGAGGAGTATAAACGACGCATAAGCCCTCTTTCACCCCTGACCTCTTTACAACCTCCGAGACTTGGTGAGTTATGTTTACTATGCTCG
>NZ_JBSLZM010000096.1:0-9820 GCF_056494385.1 Aquifex sp.
TGTTGAAAAGGCCAAAAAACTCGTTGATGAACTTATAAACGAGATAGAAAATAAATAAGGAGGGAATTTAAATGAAAATTCTCATAGTCTCCTTTGATAAGAACTTAGTTGATAGCCTGAAGGCACACCTTGAGGGATACGAGGTTTATACCGCAAAAAATGCGGAGGAGGCTATAGCCCTTTCCCCTCCTGATATAGATGTCGTAGTTTTTGACGCCATATCAGGAGCGATATCGGAAGAAGAAATAAACCACCTTTACGAAAAGAAGTTCCAGAACCAGAAATACGTAATACTCTACGACGAACTATTTCCCGTTGACGTTAATAACATAAATCCTCCTAAAAAAGTTCTCGTTTTAAGAGAATCATCGCCCGAAGAGATAGTAAACAAAATATTTGAAGAAGTTGGGAAAACCACTTCCACACCGCAGGTAAACGTTTTTCAAGAGAAAAGAGAAAATGAAAGCCCAAAACAGGATAAAGGAGAGAAACCCCTCGTTTTAATAGTAAGTTTTGACAAGAGGCTTACCGATAACTTAGAAAAGGCTTTAGAAGACAGCTACAGAACGGAAGTAGTAAAGAACATGAAGGCTGTAAAAGAGAAAGGTATTTACGCGGACGTTATAGTGTTTGACGCTATATCCGGCTCTATAGCGGAGAAAAACCTTATGGAACTATCAGAGATACCCGGTATAAGAGAAAAGCCGTTCTTAATACTCCTTGATGAGTTATTCCCGATAGACGTTGAAAAGATAAACCTTCCCCATAAATCCGTTCTAAACAGGGATGTCCCGGCGGACCTTGTAAAGGAAGAGGTGGATAAACTCTACGGGGAAACCCGAAAGAAAGAAGTGAAAGAAGAACCACAACCTCAAGAAGAAGAGGAGAGCCTTATAGAAACTACCAATATGTTATCGTTTGAGGAAACCGAGCCGGAACAAAAAGAAGAAGTGAAAGAAGAAGAACGTAAAGAGGAATTTCACGTTTCGGAGCAAGTTTTACACCAGGGAAACGAAATCGCACGAAAACTTTCCGAAAAGCTTTCCGATGAGAAGTTCGTAAAGCTGGTGCTCGTTGACGCTATTTCCGAAACGCTCCATGGCTTGAGGGAGGAAATAAAAGCCGAAGTAAGGGAGTATATAAAGGATGCCGTTGAGTCCACACTCAGAGAAGAGGTTGAAAGAGTTCTACTTGATATAGGCGTTGTTGACATTATAAGAGAGGAGACGCGAAAGATTCTTGAGAAAAAGATTTCAGAACTTCTTGAGTGATGCACAAACCCGTTTTACTTAAGGAAACGGTTGATATCCTTATCGGAAACGGTGGAAAGGTTTACCTTGACTGCACCTTAGGACTCGGTGGACACGCTAAGGAGATACTGAGAAGGAAAAAGGAGGTATACCTCATAGGTATAGACAGGGACGAAGAGGCTATAGAGTTGGCAAAGGAAAACCTAAAGAAGTTTTCCGACAGAATATCCCTGTATAAAGCGGACTTTCGTTATTTTGACGTTGTTCTAAAAGAAGAGGGGATAGAAAAGGTTGACGGAATCCTGTTTGACCTAGGGGTTTCCATGTATCAACTGAAAAGTGAGAGGGGCTTTTCCTTCCAGATAGACGCACCCCTTGATATGAGGATGGATAAAGAGCAAACCCTTACAGCCTATAAGGTTGTAAATACATACACCGAGAGGGAACTGATAAGAATTCTCAAAGAATACGGGGAAGAGAAGTTTGCGGTAAGAATCGCAAAAGCTATAGTAAACAGAAGGGAGAAAAAACCAATAGAAACGACGAGGGAGCTTGTTGAGGTAATATTGTCCGCAGTTCCTGAGTTCTACAAGCACGGCAGAATACACCCCGCAACGAGAACCTTTCAGGCAATAAGAATAGAAGTAAACAAGGAGCTTGAATCCCTTCAAGAAGCCCTTTATAAAACCCCTGAACATCTTAACCCCCGCGGAAGACTTGTTGTTATCAGTTTTCACTCCCTGGAGGACAGGATAGTTAAAAAGTTTATGAAGGAAAAGGAAAGAGAAGGTGTATTCAGGATACTAACGAAGAAGCCTATAACACCATCGGAAGAGGAGATTAAGGAAAATCCAGCCTCAAGGAGCGCGAAGTTAAGAGCTTCTGAGAGAGTCTAAAATCCTTAACAGCTCCTCCGGCTTTTTTAAAATAAAGTCGGGCTTTTGGGAGTTTAGTTTTACGTATCCCCAGCCTGCGAGGGCTGTCAGCGTTCCCGCTTCCTTCCCCGAGAGGATGTCAGCCTCAGTATCTCCGACTACTATAGCCTTCCGTGGTTCAATTCCAAGGTGTTCAAGAGTTTTTATTACCGGAACGGGGGAGGGTTTCTTCTCGGGGAAGGTATTCCCTCCCGCTATAAACTCAAAGTAGTTTATAATCCCGAGTCTTCTTAAAATCTCCCTTGAGAGTTCCTCAAGCTTGTTTGAAACCACCGCAAGCTTTACCCTCTCTCCTTTTAACATCTCAAGAATCTTAGGAATACCATCGTAAACCCTCGTGTAAACAACTGGGTTTTCGAGGTAATACTTCCTGAAAAGCTCTACATACTCCTCCCTGAACTTATCCCCAAGAACCCTTTCAAGCAAGGCTTTAACTCCGCCACCAATGTAAGGCTTCACATCCTTAGGGAAGTACTTCTCGAGCCCTATCTCCTTTAACGTTTTCTTAAGTGCAAGCGCTATATCATCGGCAGAATCTATAAGAGTTCCATCAAGGTCAAATAAAACAGCCTCTACGCGCATTTTTTCATGTAGTCCTTTAACTCCTCTTTTTTGAAAACTTCTTTCTTTACGTAGTTTATAACACAGTAAAGCTCCTTCGGAGGCAGGTATCCCGGTATCCGGAGAATGAGATTCCCATTTTTATCGTAAAAGATTAAATTCGGAAAGGAAGTAGCCCCCAGTTCCCTTGCGAGCTCCTTCTCGGAAACCTCTTTTATTACACCCCCTATATTCGTCTTCACAGGCGCATAACTCTCGTAAGTTAACGTAAAGAGGTCTATACCCTTCAGAACTTCCTTTAAAATCCCTTCGGTTTTTAAGTCCTTCTTTAACTGAGCACAGTATATACAGCTCTTACTTTCAACTATAAGAAGAGCATACTTGTTTTTCGGAATGATAGATTTTGCCTCCACACTTTCTTTTTGACTTTCACCGCTACAGGCAAACAGAGCTAATACGACTGCCAGTAAAACGAAAACCCTTAAGTTCATAAAGATAAATATAATCTATAGTATGGAAAAAGTTGGAGCTATGGTCGTTGACCTTGAGGGAAATACCCACGAGATTACCGAGAAACTTAACGAGGTTATTGAAGGTATTTACGAGGAAGGGAACGAGATACTTGACATTAAAGTAACCTACGCAAAGGAACACGGCATAGACGGATTTGTTATCGTATACACGATAATATACAAGGGGAAGGAAGTTCCTGAAGAATGATTATAAAGGTAAAAGTTAAACCCAAGTCAAAAAAGGAGGAGGTTAAAAAGATATCCGAGGAAGAGTACGAGGTAAAAGTAAAAGAGCCCCCCGAAAAGGGAAAGGCGAACGAAAGGGTTATTGAGCTTCTTTCCCGATTTATCGGGGTGCCTAAAAAAAGACTGAAAATAGTGAGGGGTGAAACCTCAAGACTAAAGTTTATTGAAGTAGATTTATAAATTATGTTCATCCCCGAAAGGGAAAAGGAGCTTATAGAAAAAACGAGGGAGCTTTTGGAGAGGATAAAAAACCTTAAAGATTTAGGCCTTGATGAAGCCAAAAGGCTTGCTGAAGAATTGAGAGAAGTTATCAGATTTCATGACTACAAGTATTACGTTCAGGCAAATCCGGTAATAAGTGATTACGATTACGACAGACTATTCAGAGCACTTAAAGAAATTGAGAGGAAGTATCCCCAGCTTATAACTCCCGACTCCCCCACCCGGAGAGTAGCGAGCGAGATAACGGGAGAGTTCCCCACCGTGAAACATTACGCTCCGATGCTCTCCCTTGATAACACCTACACGGAGGAGGAGCTTAGAGAATGGGACAAAAGGGTGAGAGAGCTCACGGGACTTGAGGTAGTTGAGTATACGGTTGAACCAAAACTTGACGGTGCAGGGATTGCCCTTGTCTACAAAGACGACATCTTCGTAAGGGGAGCTACAAGGGGAGACGGAGAATACGGGGAAGACATAACAAATAACCTGAAAACCATAAGAACTATTCCTTTGAGGGCTGAATTCTCGAAGTTCGGTATAAAGCTCGCGGAAATAAGAGGAGAGGTAGTTATAAGTAAGGAAGAGTTTAAGAAACTAAATCAGGAAAGGGTTGAGGAAGGACTCCCTCCCTTTGCAAACCCGAGGAACGCCGCAGCGGGCTCAATAAGACAGAAAGACCCTAAAGAAGTCGCAAAGAGGAGACTTGAAGCTATAGTTTATCAACTCGCATACGTAGAGCCTCCGGAGAGCGACCCAAAAACCCACTACGAGTCCCTAAAAATGCTTGATACATTAGGTTTTAAAACACTCTTTAAGGACACAAAGCTCTGCAAGGGAATAGAGGAGGTAATAGATTACTGCAGGGAGTGGGAAGAAAAGAGAGACACCTACCCCTACGAGATAGACGGGATGGTCGTTAAGGTAAATGACCGAAGGCTTTACGAAAAGCTCGGATACACCTCACACCACCCGAGGTGGGCTATAGCTTACAAGTTTAAGCCGAGAAGGGCCGTAACGAAACTCGTTGACGTCGTATTTCAGGTGGGAAGAACAGGAACTATTACACCAGTCGGAAAGCTTGAACCGGTTCAGGTCGGCGGTGTTACGGTTTCATCGGTTTCCCTCTTTAACGAAGACTTCATAAAGGAGAAAGATATAAAGATAGGGGACTACGTTCTCGTTGAAAGAGCCGGAGATGTTATACCATACATAGCTGACGTTCTAAAGGAAAAGAGAACCGGAGAGGAAAAAGATATAATATTTCCCCAAAAGTGTCCCTCCTGCGGCTCAGAACTCGTAAAGCTCCCGGAAGAAGTGGCAAGAAGGTGTATAAACATAGGGTGTCCCGCTCAATCCGTTTTAAGGATAAAGCACTGGGCAAGCAGGGACGCAATGGACATAAGAGGTCTCGGTGATGCAACGGTAAAACTACTTTTTAATAAAGGACTGGTAAAGGATATCGGAGACCTGTATTACCTGAAGCTTATAGACCTTCTGAGACTTCCCGGGTTCGGGGAAAAGTCCGCCTTGAACCTTCTTAAAGCTATAGAGGAAAGCAAAAACAGGCCCCTAGACAGGGTTCTTTACGGACTAGGGATAAGGTATGTGGGTTCAACAACCGCAAGGAAGATATCGGAGATAATAAACAGCATTTGGGAGCTGAAAGATATACCTATGGAGAGAATTATGAGACTTGAGGGGGTGGGATACAAGGTAGCAAAAAGCGTAAAAGAGTTCTTCTCCGTTCCGGAAAACTTAAAAGTTCTTGAGAAACTTGAGAAAGCAGGTGTAAACCTTAAAAAGAAAAAAACCGAAAAAATCGCGGACGTTTTGAAGGGAAAGACCTTTGTCTTTACGGGAACACTTGAATGCTGTTCAAGGGAGAAGGCGGGTGAGATAGTCGTATCTCTCGGCGGGAGGTTTTCAAACACGGTAACCTCCAGAACGGACTACCTCGTAGTAGGAAGGGAACCGGGAAGGACGAAGCTTGAAAAGGCAAAAAAATACGGTGTTAAAACTATAACAGAAAAAGAGTTTATAAACATGATCAAGGACTACGTTGACCTTGAAAAACTTAAGGAAGAGAAGAAGAAAGAGATAAAGGTAGGAAAGCTATTTTGAACTTTTTGCTTCAAGTTTGAATAACTCTTTAAGTTCCTGTTCTATTTTGTCCCTTAACCTTCTCAGTTCAGGAACGCTAAGACTTTTAGGCTCTTCTATTACGAGGTTCTCCCTCCTCTTGTGAGAAGGAATGAATTCACACCTATCCTTTATTTCGTTGTCAAGAATCACAAGAACATCAAGCTGTTTATAGGGAATCTTTCTGAGGGGTTTGGGATAAATTCCCCTCGTTGGGTATCCTTTTTCTTTCAATACCTCTATTACTTCCTTGGGTGTGCTTCTCTCGGGTTCAACACCTGCGGAGAAAACCTCCGCCTTTATACCCGCATCCTGTAAAAGCTTCTTTGCTATGGCCTCAGCCATTAATGCCCTTACCGCTCCCTTTCTACTAACGAATCCGATTTTCATAGGATTTTTTATATCATTAATCTTATGCTGGAAAAAGATCTGCTTGATATACTGGCATGTCCTAAATGTAAGGGAGACCTTATATATAACCAAGAGAAGGAGATACTTATATGCGAAAAATGTAAAGTTTACTACGAGATAAGAGAGGGCATACCTGTGCTCTTGATTGATGAGGCTAAACCCTTACACGGTTTAGAAGGTAATCCTTGAGCTCATCGGGGTCCTCGGTTGAGAAATCGGAAGGGAGGGTTTCCTTAAAAACTTTTTTGAAGTGAACAAACTCAACGGGTTTTCCGTACATCTTCCTGTAACTTCTCACCATCTCCATATCCGCGTTGTTATCCCCTACGTATATACCCTCTCCTGCTCCCAGGCTTTCCATACAGAGGTGGAGGGGATAGGGGTGAGGTTTCCTCAGGTTTATATCGCCAACATCGTCGTCGTCAACAACTACATCAAAAAAATCCCATAGTTCAAAACGGTCAAAGAGATACTTTAGGTCTCTCTTTGGCCTTCCTGTAACAACACCCAAGGAAAGTCCCGAGCTTTTAAGCTCTTTAAAAAACTCCCTCCCTAGTATAAGCTCCTCCTTATCTTTAAACTCGTCGTAAAAGTTTTCAAAAACCTCAACGAGCTCACCGTAAGGTGGTGGTTCAAAACCAAGGTGTTTAATGAGCTCAACGCTGACATCCCAGTCGTTATTTATACCTCTTGAGAACTTGAACTCCCTTATGAACTCAATGTCTAAATTCTTCCCCGTGAAATGCTTTACCGTCTCCTTTATAGCGTAATGATAGGACTTTCTAACATCTACTATTACTCCATCAACGTCAAATATTACCACTTTCATACCGCAGTTTTCACCTCGTTCGTTTTTTCAAGCAGATACTTTATAAAGTTATTTGCAAGGAATGAAACACTTCCGTTTTTCGGATATATTATGTGGAACTTACGTTTTATATCAAATCCCTTAATTTTAACCTCAACAAGACTTCCCGCTTTTAGTTCTCCGTTTAGGAGCCCTTTTGAAAGGAAGGAACAACCGTATCCCGACTTAACTATCTGGATTATGTTCCTACTGCTCGTTGACTCTATCTTTATGTTTAGCTTGTCAAACACTATCCCGAGCTCCTCAAGCTTGTCCCTCACGAGCTTACGTGTTCCCGAATGAGCTTCTCTCATAACGAGGTCAAGCTCGTAAAGCTCCTCGGGTTCAATTACACCCTTTGAAGCTACCGGGTGTTCTGGATAGGTGAAGAATATTATCTCGTCTTCTAAGAATGGTATGTCTATAAACTTATCCGAAGGTTCTCTTTCTATTATGCCTATGTTTAGAACACCCGAGATAAGGCCCTCCTCAACGTCGTGGGAGTTGCCCGTAAAAACCTTTATCTTTGAGCTCGGGAACTCTTTGTGAAAATCCGCTATAACCCTGGGAACAATGTATTCACTCGGCGTTGCACTAAGACCGAGAAAAAGCGTGTCCTTTAAATCCTTTTTTATCCTTGCTATTTCCTCCATTAACCCCTCATAGCTGTTTAGGAGCATCTTAGCTATCTCGTAAATCCTCTTTCCTTCTTCGGTGAGAACCATCCTCCCGCCCTGTCTCTGGAGAAGTTTCGCTCCCACCGTTCTCTCCAAGGCTTTTATCTGTTGAGTTACGGCGGGTTGGGTTATGTATAAAATCTCCGATGCCTTTGAAAAGCTTCCTAGCTCTGCAACCGTTACAAAAGTCTTGAGCTTGGATATATCAATCATACGTATATAATTTTAACCTGCAAATAAGAAATGGTTATGACTGTTATAAAAAGGTGTTTTAAAAAGAAAGGAAGGGATTACCAGGTGAGAACCCTTCCCGCCTGTCCGAGTGAAGGAAGTGCTTGACTGGGCGTAAGTAGGGGAACGTCAAATCCCAGGTCTTCTTTCTTCATTCCGTTGAGTTCAAGGGACTGAAGACATCCCACGAACTGAACCCCGTTGTCAAGGGCGAGTTCCATAAAGTCCTTAATGGTGTTTCCTCCTTCCATGGGACGGATGCTTTCCGCAACACCTTTCTTAAGAAGAAGCGTAGCAGGTCCCGTGAAGTACATAACTACGTTCATATCGGCAGATGCAGCGGTTGAAGCAAGGAAGAAAGCAGAAGGAAGTCTCTTAGGATTCTCGGGACCTGTAATCAAGATTATCACGAGATCTGCAGCTTGCTGTTGTTCACTCATCACACTCACCTCCTCATTAGGATTTTAGTATATCCTTATCAAGTAAAAACTAAACTCTTCTTTATGGTTAAATAAAATCTCTTTATCTTTATTAAAATAAAACTTTATGAAAAACCAAAAGCTTTATAAAGAAGCTCTGCAACTCCTTCCGGGCGGTGTTAACAGCCCCGTAAGGGCTTTCAAGGCTGTAGGCGGAGACCCCGTAATCCTTGTTAAGGGGAAAAAAGCAAGGGTTTGGGATGCTGACGGAAACGAGTATATAGATTTTCTTGCCTCTTGGGGAGCTCTTATCTTGGGGCATGCTTATCCCAAGGTGGTTAAAGCTGTTCAAGAAGAAGCTCAGAAGGGACTTTCCTTCGGTTTAACAAACCCTCACGAAATAACGCTTGCGAGATTAGTTGTCGAAATGGTTCCTTCAGTTGAAAAGGTAAGGTTCGTAAACTCCGGAACGGAAGCAACGATGTCCGCGGTCAGACTGGCAAGGGGTGTAACGGGGAGAAAATACATAGTTAAGTTTGACGGATGTTATCACGGGCATTACGACAGCTTACTTGTAAGTGCTGGCTCGGGTGTTGCGACCTTTGGCATACCCGGAACCCCCGGAATACCCGAAGAAATAGCAAAATTAACGATAGTTCTCCCCTACAACGATGTTGAAGCTCTTAAAGAAGCCTTTGAAAAATACGGGGAAGAGATAGCAGGTGTCATAGTTGAACCCGTAGCTGGCAACATGGGGGTAGTTCTGCCTAAGAGAGAGTTTCTTGAAGAGATAAGGAAGCTAACAAGGGAAAACGGAAGCCTACTCATATTTGACGAAGTTATTACGGGTTTTAGGCTCTCAAAGGGAGGAGCTCAGGAGCTTTTCGGAATAGAACCCGATATAACCTGTCTGGGTAAGATTTTGGGAGGAGGTCTACCCGTAGGTGCATACGGAGGAAGAAGGGAGTTAATGGAGAGGGTGGCTCCGGAAGGAGAAGTTTACCAGGCGGGAACGCTATCGGGAAATCCCCTCGCAATGGTTTCCGGTTCAGAAACTTTAAAGGAGCTCAGGGATAAAGAACCTTACGAAGAACTTGAAAAAAGAACGGAAAGACTCGCAAAAGAGGTTAGCAGGATACTCCTTGATAAGGGCGTTCCCCACAGGATTAATAAAGCGGGTTCAATGATTACGGTATTCTTTACGGAGGGAGACGTTTACGACTTTGAAACGGCAAAACGTTCAGACACACAAATGTTCGCAAAGTTCTTTAAGGCACTACTTAAGAACGGTGTTCTCATACCACCTTCTCAGTTTGAAGCTTGGTTCCTCACAACTGCGCACGAAGACAACGTCATAGACGAAGCCCTTG
>NZ_JBSLZM010000097.1:0-16436 GCF_056494385.1 Aquifex sp.
GAAACAACTACCGCCGGAAGGTTTATAGGTTCAAGCTTCTTGAACTCTTCGTGAGAGAGCTTTAAAAACTTTTCGGGTTTGTCTTTGTTCCATATAAGTATGTCTACTGTAGTGTTTCCCACGTCAATAGTTGCCTTTCTCATTCCTTCCTCAGATATCCGCCTCCTCCCGGTGTTTCTATCCTAAGTCTATCTCCCTTTTTAAGCGTCGTGTAAAACTTTGAGGACATCTCCTTCATCTTTCCTTCGGTGATAATTAGGTTTTTCCCGGGTTTTCCCGGTTCTCCCCCGAAAAGTCCGTATGGAGAAAGCCTCCTTCTTTCTGAAAGAACAGTAACCTCAACCTCTGTTAAGAACTCATACTCCCTCACTATCCCGTCCCCGCCTTTATAAAGTCCTTCACCACCCGAGTTTTTTCTTATTGAGTATTCTCTCACGAGGACAGGATAGTGATGTTCAAGGGCCTCTATGGGCGTATTCATCGTGTTCGTCATGTGGGAGTGAACGGCACTCTCGCCGTCTCCTTTTGCACTCGCTCCCATTCCCCCGCCTATGGTCTCGTAATAGGTAAAGGGCTTTCCGTCTTCGGGATTTATTCCGCCCACGGCTATGTTGTTCATGGTTCCTTGACTTGCTGCAGGAACTTCTTCGGGAATAACCTTTGAAAATGCTCCCAGAACAACGTCAACAATCCTTTGGGAAGTTTCTACGTTTCCACCTGCAACACCCGCCGGAAACTCTGCATCAACAACCGTTCCTTTTTTCGTTATTACCTCTATGGGTTTAAAGTAACCCTCGTTTATGTGTATATCTCTACCGAGTAAGGCTATTACTGAGTAGTATACAGCTGATTCGGTTATAGACTTAACAGTGTTTATTCCTCCTTTCGTTTGAGGATCAGACTCTGTAAAGTCAAAAATTATTTTATCTTTTTCTACCTTTAACCTTAATTTTATCTTTATGTCTCTTCCTTCATACCCGTCATCTTCCATGTAGTCCTCAAATTCGTAAACACCTTTCGGTAACTTCTTTATTCTCTCTCTCATATACCTCTCGGAATAACTTATTAATTCTTTTGCGTAAAAGTTTACCTTCTCAAGTCCTTCTTTCTCAATAAGCTCTTTCAGTCTTTTTATTCCCATTATGTTTGCCATTATCTGAGCTTTAAAATCTCCTTCTCTTTCCTCGGGGGTTCGGACGTTTCTTAAAAACACTTCCATAAAGTCTTCGTTTATTACTCCCTTTTTTAACATCTTCAAGGGAGGAATTATTAACCCCTCCTGGAATATACTTGTTGATATGGGCATTGAACCTGCACTTGAGCCTCCCACGTCCGCATGGTGGGCTCTGTTTGCAACGAAGAAAACAATTTCCCCTTTATAAAATACAGGGGCAACAAGGGTTATATCGGGGAGGTGAGTTCCTCCCATATATGGGTCGTTTAATACAACCATATCCCCTTCTTCAAATGTGTGTTTTTTTATCGCTGTCTTTACCGAACTTGGCATAGAACCCAGGTGAACGGGAATGTGGGCTGCCTGAGCTATTAGGTTTCCCTCTTTATCAAATATCGCACAGGAGAAGTCCCTTCTTTCCTTAATGTTCGGGGAAAATGCCGTTCTTTGTAGAACCAATCCCATCTCTTCCGCTACCGAGCTGAAGGCGTTCTTGAAGACCTCAAGCAGTAAAGGGACTTTATCCATCTTGACACCTCTGTCAGCTATTTATACAATAATATATTGGCACGTGTGATAAGAGCTGGCGTAGCTCAGTTGGCAGAGCGCGGGATTTGTAATCCCGTGGGCGCGGGTTCGAGTCCCGCCGCCAGCTTGGACTTGGGGCAGGATGCAAGGAGGGGTGGCCGAGCGGCCAAAGGCAGGGGACTGTAAATCCCCCGGGCGTCCGCCCTGCGCAGGTTCGAATCCTGCCCCCTCCATGTTATAATATTTACAAGTACAAGCGGGCGTAGCTCAGTTGGTAGAGCAGCGGCCTTCCAAGCCGCAGGTCGCGGGTTCGAGTCCCGTCGCCCGCTCCATAATTACCTATGATGCAATGTTTCCTTTCTTTCTTTGCAGGATTCATAATAGGTTTTCTTTTAGCTATTTCTCTAATCATAGGCATAACCCTTATTCCCTTTATACTTCTCGTTGTGTTAGGAGTGATACTCTACTACTACGTAAAGTACAAAAGGGAACAGAAAAGAATCAGAAGATATTTTGAGGAGCTGTAAAATCACCCACAACAACCGATATAATTAATTAGGAATGGTAGACAGGGTAAGCTTATACCGTCTTATAAGCTTCCTCACGGAGAAGGGAAAAACGGAAGAAAGGAAACATAAGGAAAAGGAAATAAGGGAGGAGTATAAGTTAACAATCTCGGAGCTTGCTAAAGAGCTTTCCCAAAAAGAAGTAAAAGAGAATACTGATAAAAGGGTTGAGAGAATAAAAGAACTCCTGGAAAAGGGGGAGTATAAAACAGAAGATAAAGCCATACTCGAAGCTTTAGAAGATTTCTTCACCTGATAAACTAAAACTTATGTGCGGTATAGTGGGATATACTGGGAGGGACTTAGCCCTTCCCGTGATTATAGGAGCTCTCGAAAGACTTGAATACAGAGGTTATGATTCTGCCGGTGTTGCACTTATAGAGGATGGTAAACTCGTAGTTGAGAAAAAAAAGGGAAAGATAAGAGAACTTGTTAGAAGTTTATGGGGTAAAAATTATAAGGCCCACACGGGCATAGGACATACGAGATGGGCAACTCACGGAAAACCGACCGATGAAAACGCTCATCCCCATACCGATGAAAAAGGCGAGTTTGCCGTAGTCCACAACGGGATTATAGAGAACTATATAGAACTTAGGGAAAAGTTAAAAAGTGAAGGGGTTAAGTTCAGGTCCGACACCGATACAGAAGTTATAGCTCACCTGATAGCTAAAAACTACAAAGGAGATCTCCTTGAGGCCGTATTGAAAGCGGTAAAGGAATTAAAAGGTTCCTTTGCCTTTGCGGTGATAACCATTCACGAGCCGAATCGCATAATAGGTGTAAAGAGCGGAAGTCCCTTAATTGTTGGTCTCGGAAAAGGAGAAAACTTCTTAGCTTCGGATATCCCTGCTATACTCCCTTACACAAGGAAGATAATAGTTCTTGATGACGGGCAGATAGTGGATGTAAGACCGGATAGTGTAAACGTTTACAACTTTAACGGTGAGCCCGTATCCAAGGAAATAATGATTGCCCCATGGGACCTAATTTCTGCGGAAAAAGGAGGCTTTAAACACTTTATGTTAAAGGAAATATACGAACAGCCTAAGGCTGTAAACGATACGATAAAAGGTTTTCTCTCTACTGAGGAAACTATTCCATTTAGCTTAAAAGACTTCAGGAGAATTCTCATAATAGCCTGCGGAACTTCATATCACGCAGGACTCGTAGGTAAATACTGGATTGAGAGATTTTCCGAAGTTCCCGTTGAAGTTATATACGCCTCCGAATTCCGGTATGCGGACATTCCCATATTCGATAAGGACCTCGTTATAGGTATATCTCAATCGGGAGAGACGATAGATACGAAGTTCGCGCTCCAGCACGCAAAAGAAAAGGGAGCTTTTACAGTGGGTCTTGTTAATGTAGTCGGAAGTGCCATAGATAGGGAGTCAGACTATACCCTTTACACCCATGCGGGACCCGAAATAGGTGTGGCTGCAACTAAAACCTTCACCGCTCAGCTTACTGTTTTATACGCACTTGCGGTAAGAGAAAACGAGGAAAGGGAAACTCTTCTTAAATACCTTGAAAAAGTTCCCTCACTTATAGAGAATACTCTTAATTCCGCTGAGGAAATTGAAAAAACTTCGGAAAAATACCTAAAGAAGAAGGACTTCCTATACCTGGGAAGGTATCTAAACTACCCTATAGCCCTTGAAGGGGCTCTTAAACTTAAGGAAATTTCCTACATACACGCGGAAGGATACCCCGCCGGAGAGATGAAACACGGCCCGATAGCACTCATAGACGAAAACGTGCCCGTAGTGGCGATAGCTCCCCGGGACAGAGTTTACGAGAAGATGCTCTCAAACCTTGAAGAGGTTCTTGCGAGAAAAGGAACAGTTATATCCGTAGGCTTTAAAGGGGACAAAGTGTTAAAGGAAAAATCAAAAGATTTCATAGAGATTCCGAAAACAGAAGAACCAACAACACCTTTCTTAACCGTTGTTCCCCTCCAGCTCCTTGCCTACTTCATAGCGAGCAAGCTCGGTCTTGATGTAGACCAACCGAGAAACTTGGCAAAAACTGTTACAGTGGAGTGACTACTCCTCTTCCTCAACAAATGTGGCGAGAATAGTTTCTATAATTCCGAGAATTATGGAAATAACGTTTGCTGCAAGGGCTCCCATGGCAAGCCCTATTGCTTCCTCTTTATCCCCTAAGAAGTAAATAAAACCTGCGGGTATAAGGTGAAGGTCAGCAACCAAGCTGGAAGCCATAAGCTCGTTTGAGAGTATCCTTCCCTCGCCCATCTTGAGTATTGTTGCGAATAGATTCATTGATATTGTGAGAACAAGTTCGTAGGGATTCGGGCTTACTATAAAGCTTATATTTGTTGTGAGAGCCATAAGAATAAAAAAGTGAGTCAGTATCTTCCTTAGCTTCATCATTATTACGATTTTAAACAGGAAGGAGTTCCTCTTTAACTATAATTTTTCCCTCCTCTTTTTTAATATCCCTAACTATATCCGAAACAAAGGGAATCATGAGTTTATCCCCTTCAAGAACGAGAACGTCATAAGGACCCATATCCTGAACCCTTGAGACTTTCCCGAGTTTTTTTCCCTTGTCCGTTTCTACTTGCATACCTACGAGTTCGTAGGCGTAAAACTCATCTTCCCCGAGTTCGGGAAGTTCTTCCTTAGGGAGAAATATCTTAGCTCCCCTGAACTGTTCAGCCTCTTCTATGGAATCGTATCCCTTTAGCTTCAGTATCACTTTATCGTTCATAAAATCTACCCACTCAACCTCAAAAGGAACATAATCACCTCCCTTTCTTTTGAGGTAAACCCTCTCAAGGTTTTCAAAAAAATCAAGAGGCATGTAGGGAAGAACCTTTAGTTCTCCTTCAAGACCGAAAGTATCAAGAACCTTTCCTATAACCACGCACTCCATATTATTAAAAATTATTTCCCCTCTTGCATACCGACCGGTCGGTATGTAAATTTCTAACTATGGATACGAAAGAGAAAATACTACTTTCAGCCAAAAGGCTTTTTTCCGAAAAGGGATACTACGGAACGAGTGTTGAGGAGATAGTAAAGACGGTAGGACTATCAAAGGGAGCCTTTTACTTTTACTTTAAGAGTAAAGACGAAGTTTTTAAAGAGCTTATAGAAAGAATACATACTGAAATTATGAAAAGCCTTGAGAAATGGAAAAATGTAGGCGGAAAGAATGGACTTATAGGTTTCATACTTGAACTCGTTGAGAAACTTTACGAAGAAAGGGATATAGTGAATATCTTTCTTTTTCAGGCTATTTCTTGCGGTGAGGATTTTAGAAAGCTTTACTTTGAGAAAACAGGAGGGGTAAAGGAAGGTATAAAGGAACTTCTTGAGGGAAATGAGAAAGAACTTCTGAGCGATATAATCCTCGGGTTCATAAGACAGATTATCCTTGAATACGTGATAAAGGAAAGAAGGGAAAAAGAGTTTATAAAGAATTACGTAAAACGTGGACTGGAGAGAATAACGGAGGGAAGGGAATGTTAATAATTCTTTTCTTATTCTCCTTTATTTTTTCCCTTGATTTGAGAGATTTATGGAGGGAAACGTTAAAGAATAACTTTTTATTAAAAGCTCAGAAGAGAGCTATAATTTCATCGGAATACGAATTGAAAGCCTATAAAAATCTGTATCTTCCCCGGTTTTCAATAAATTACTCTCATAATTATCAAACTGCAAAACAAAAATTTGATATAAATTTTCCCGTAAATATAGAGTTTTCAAAAAAACGGTTTAAAGTCTTTTCCGTAAGCCTTACTGAGCTCATATACGACTTCGGGAAAAGGGAAAGGGCCGTAAGCATAGCAAGGGATAAAAGAGATATTGAGAAACTAAATTACGAAAGGAAAAAGAGGAAGCTTCTTCTTGAAGTGGGTATCGCATATCTGAACGTCCTGAGGGCGAAGGAGATTATTGAAACATACCAAAAGGAGTATGAAGCTGTAAGCTCCCACTACAAGCTCGCAAAGGCGTTATACGAGAAAGGACTTGTTGCCTTTGCTGATATCCTGGAAGCTAAGGTGAGACTTTCGGAGGTTAAAGCGAAGCTTGAGAGGGCGAAATCGGACTACAGAATAGCCCTCTTTAACCTTAGCAGGCTGACGGGAATTCCGGAGGAAAGGTTAAAAAAACTTAAAAAACCCGAGATAAATCTTCAATTGGGAACTCCTGAAGAGTATGTAAAAACCGCTTTAAAAAACAGGAGAGAGATTAAAATTTACAGAAAGTTAATTGAAATTGCGAAAAAGGAAGAAAAGATAAGCCTGGATGGGTTTTTGCCGAGTGTTTTCGTGAGAGTTTCTTACGATTACACAGATAGAAATCCCGTTCTTGAGCCCAAGGGTATTACCACGCTCTCTTTGGGGATTTTGGCAAACTTTCAGGGTATAAGGCCTTACTACGATATGAAGGCAAAAAAGGAACTTGTTTTAAAACTCATTAACGAACTGGAAGACCTAAAGAAGCTAATAGAACTTGAGGTTAAAACTGCATACGAGAGGCTTGAAAATGCACGCGTAAGACTGCAGGTTGCCAAAGAATCCCTCAGATACGCCGAAGAACACTACAGATTAGCACTCGGGCAGTATAAAAATCAGCTCATCTCCCATACGGACCTTATAACCGCTGAAGCCAGGCTAACCGCTGCGAGAAAAAGGCTCGTTCTCGCGAGATACGAAGTTTATGAGAACTACTTAAAACTTCTGGAGGCTTCCGGATTAATAGGAGGAGAGATATGAAGAAATGGGTAGGAGTAAGTATTTTGGTTCTAATAACGCTCGTCTTCTCAGTTTACGCATTTCTCTGGATAAAGCACAGAATGGAGTATGCGGTAAGTAACGCGGTGTTTGTTAGAGCTGAAAGATTATCTTACCTTTCCTTTAACGTTCCGGGAAAGGTTTTAAAGGTTCACAAGAATTTAGGAGATTTTGTTAAGAAAGGTGAGGTTCTCGCAGAGCTTGACCCCGAATACTACGAGCTTGAGCTTAAGAGTCTTGCAAGGAAACTTTCCGCTTTAAAGGAGAAAAAGAAGGCCCTTGAAATAAAAAAAGAAAAACTTGAAAAGGAGTTAAAAATTAAGCTAAAAACTGCAAAACTTGCCGCTTCAGAAGTGAAGAAAGAGATAGAAGCTCTAAGGAAGAAACTAAAGGAAATAGATATAAAACTTGAGCTTTTGAAAAGAGATAGAGAGCGATACAAAGCCCTATTTCAAGATGGGTTAATACCGAGGAGAAGGTTTGAGGGTATTGATACGGAGTATAAGGTTGTTTTTGAGGAGAGAAAGTATTTAAGCAAGAAACTTGAGAAACTTAAGATTTCTTATAGAAGAGCTTTAGAAGGTGTTGAGCTTGTAAAGAATGCTTTTAAAAGCGTTGAAGAGATTGAGAAGAAATTAAAAAGCCTTTCGGAGGAGATTAAAGCTCTTGAAAGAAGGAAGGATATTGCAAAAAAGAAACTGGAGGATACCCGCCTAACCGCTCCATTTGAAGGGGTTGTAGCGAAACGCTTCATAAGTGAAGGAGACGTTGTGAGGGCCGGACAGCCTGCTTTTGCCCTGATAGACCCTAAGAGTTTTTACATAGAAGTTCTACTTGAGGAAACAAAGCTTGAGGGAGTCAAAAAGGGAAGTAAAGCCTACGTTCGTCTTGATGCTTATCCCGATAAGGTTTTTGAGGGGGTTGTTGAAGAGATTTCCCCGGCTTCCGCTGCAACCTTTGCGTTAGTCCCCAGGGATGTTTCCGCAGGAGAGTTTACGAAGGTCGTCCAAAGGATACCCGTGAAGATAAGGATAACTAAGGGAGATGTAAGGCTTTTAAGGGTTGGAATGGGAGGCGAGGTTGAGATAAGGAGGGAAAGGTGAGCGAGCTATACGAAAAGATTACACCAACCCAGAGGGTAATACTCACGGTCTCACTTCTCACGGGCGTGTTTATGGCTATCCTTGATACGACCATCGTTGACGTTATCGTTCCCAAGCTCATGGCTCCGCTATCAACGGACCTTTACGGGGTTCAATGGGTGATAACCGCATACATGACCGCAGCGGCAACCGCTATACTCCTCGTTGAATGGTTGGAAACGAAGGTAGGACTGAAGAAGGTCTTTCTTAGTGGGCTCTTTCTATTTACAACCGCTTCGTTCTTTGCAGGGAATGCTCAATCTCTTGCATGGATGATAACCGCAAGGGTTTTTCAGGGCTTCGGAGAGGCTTTAATCATAGTTAGTGCAGAGGCTATGCTCTTTACCGCATACCCACCACAGAAAAGAGGGCTCGCTATGGGTATATACGGTCTTGGGGTTAGCTTTGCTCCTGCACTCGGGCCAACACTCGGTGGCTGGATTACCGAACATATAGAGTGGCGGTGGGTGTTCTACATAAACGTTCCCATAGGGATAATAAACTTCGCCTATGCACTTTTCTTTCTTCCCGAGCACAAGCCTTCCCATAAAATAAGGCTTAACTTCGTTTCCTTCTTTTTTATTTCAGTCTCCACCGTTTCTTTACTTATAGTTCTATCCAAGGGTCAACAATACGGTTGGTTTTCTTCCGAATTTATAGGAAAGCTTACCTTCCTGAGTGTAATTACTTTCCTTCTCTTTTTAATCTCGGAATCTGTTTCTAAGAATAAGCTAATAGACCCTCGTATATTCAGGATAAAGGAGTTTGTCGTAGCTTTTTTAGTTTATTTCTTACTTTTGGGTTTCTCAATGTATCAGGTCTTTTACTTAATACCCTTGTATTTTGAGCACCTTAAGGAACTTCCGACCTTCCGGACAGGTCTTCATATACTTCCTTTGGCTCTTGCGGTTGGGGTTTCTTCACCCGTTGCGGGTATTTTGAGCGATAAGCTCTCCGAGAGAATACCCCTATACTTTGCAGTAGCCGTTTACCTACTTTCAACCCTTTACTTTCTTCCTAAATTTGATTACTTCACACCTTCCTGGAACGCATCTATAAAGCTAATAGCGGTAGGGATAGGCCTCGGGTTTTTCTTTGCCCCTGTTACGAACTTGGCATTAAAGAAACTCGGAGATTTCACTACACTGGGAGTCAGTCTTATGCATTACATAAGGTTTGTAGGGGGTTCTTTCGGCACGGCACTCGCTACAAATGACCTTCAAAGAAGCCTATGGGAAAACTTTGACAGAATAACTGAAATACAAAATTACCACATGGTTTCCCTTTTAATTCAGAAACTAAGCTTTCTTCTCTGGATAACCGAAGAAAAAGCAAAGGCGTTATTTTATAAGGTTGAACT
Source organism: Aquifex sp. (assembly GCF_056494385.1). NCBI lineage: Bacteria > Pseudomonadati > Aquificota > Aquificia > Aquificales > Aquificaceae > Aquifex > Aquifex sp. The sequence continues at coordinate 9,539 of NZ_JBSLZM010000097.1, forward strand.
CTTATACGCACTTTCCGACGCTTTCAGGGAAACCTTTTTCATTGCGGGGCTTTGGGGTGTGCTCGGAAGTTTTCCCGTTTTTTACCTCTTTATTGAGGGTTTAATTAAGAGGGAAAGGGGTTAAATACCCCTTTCCGCCATGTATATAACGAGGTCCCTGAGTCTGCAGGAGTATCCCCACTCGTTGTCATACCAAGCGGCTATGTGAACCAGATTGCCGATAACTTGAGTAAGAGGTGCATCGTATATAGCGGAGTGGGGATTTCCCACTATATCCGTTGATACTATGGGGTCTTCACAATACTGAAGAACTTCCTTTAGGTAAACCTTTCCGCTGTTCTTATACTTTTCGGCTGCTTCCTTAAACCTTTCGTTAACCTCCTCAACCGAAGAAGGAGCTTTATTTACAACAACCGTTAGATCTATGAGTGAACCGTCGGGAACGGGAACCCTCCTTGCGGTTCCGTCAAGTTTTCCTTTCAGTTCCGGAATAACCTCTCCTATAGCCTTAGCCGCTCCGGTGGTTGTCGGAACTATGTTAATAGCTGCAGCCCTTGCCCTCCTCAAGTCCTTGTGGGGTAGGTCCAGTAGTCTCTGGTCGTTTGTGTACGCATGGACCGTAACCATGTATCCCCTATCAATCCCGAAGGCTTCATTTAGAACCTTCACGCAGGGTGCAAGGCAGTTCGTTGTGCAGGAAGCGTTTGAGACTATGTTATGTTCCTTAGGGTTGTACTTTTCTTCATTCACTCCGAGAACAACTGTTATATCGGGATTTTTCGCAGGGGCGGTTATTATTACTTTCTTGGCTCCCCCTTGAAGGTGCTTTGACGCGTTCTCACGATCCCTGAACACACCGGTAGCCTCAATAACGATATCAACTCCCAAGTCTCCCCAAGGTATCTGAGAAGGGTCCTTCTGGGCAAACACCTTAATTTCCTTTCCCTCAACAACAAGGGTGTCTTTTTTTGCTTCAACGTCTCCTTTAAATATCCCGTGAACAGAGTCGTACTTTAAAAGGTGTGCGAGCTGATTTGCGTCTGTAAGGTCGTTTATCGCTACTATTTCTATTTCTTCCCTTCCCCAGGATGCCCTGAAGAAGCTCCTCCCTATCCTACCGAATCCGTTTATGCCTACCTTTATACCCATAGTGTTAAATAATTATAAAGGCCTTTCCTATACCTATAATAGTTAGTATGGACATACTTGTGGTAGGCGGTGGTGTTATAGGACTTTCTATAGCCCTTGAACTCCTCCTTGCGGGGCACAACGTAAAGGTGATAGTAAGAGACGAGAAGGAAGGAGCTTCCTGGGTAGCGGGAGGGATGCTTGCCCCCTTTTCCGAAGGACTAAAAGGGGATTTCTTAAGGTTCTCCGTAGATAGCCTAAAGCTTTGGAGTGAGTATCTTGATATACTCAAAGACGTTTCGAAGAGGAACGTCTTTTTCTCTCAGGGAATCCTCAGGATAGCCCTTACTGAAGAGGAAGAGGAAAAGCTCAAGCGTGACGTTAAGGAATATACACAGACATATTGTCAAAACGTAGTTTCTTACGAGGGTGGCGAGCTTCTCAAAGAGTTTCCCTACATAACCGAAGACGTTAGATACGGGGTTATATACGGGGATGAGGGAAACGTTGATACGGAAGAGCTTATGGAAGCCCTATACAGAGCTGTAGAAAACTTAGGGGGAAAATTTGTAAGAGAAGACGTTCTGAGAGTATTGCGGGAAGGGGACAAAGTTGAAAAGGTTTACACCTTCTTTAATGAGTTTACCGCGGACTACTACGTTTTTGCTACCGGCTCGTGGCTAAAAGAACACTTCAGATTTCCCGTTTACCCCGTAAAGGGTCAAATCTTAAGAGTTGAGGCACCTATAAAGGATTACGTTATATACTCAAGTAAAGCCTACATAATACCCAGAGAGAAGGACCTCCTCATAGGTGCAACCACGGAAGAGGCAGGCTTTGACCACAGGAAAACCCTCGGAGGCTTGTCAAAGCTCTCCGGGGGAGCCATAGAGGTTGTTCCTTCCCTTTCTGATGCGGAGCTCCTTGAGGTGAGAGTCGGCTTCAGACCGGGGACACCCGACGAGATGCCAGTCTTTTACTTCGGTGAGAACTTCTCGGTTTACGGAGGACACTACAGGAATGGAATACTCCTTGCTCCCGCAACCGCAAAGGTTGCCTTAAGGCTAATAGACACCAACGAGGTTTCCGAGTTCTTTAAAGTGTTCTCACCTTACAGATTTAAGGGGGAGACATGATAGAATATGAGCCCGTATACGACATAACCGCGGATGCGGGAATAAGGGTGAGGGCTAAGGATTTACCTTCCCTGTTTTGTTCCGCACTTCTTGCTACCTTTAACGAGATAACAGATATAGAGAAAGTTGAGCCGAAAGAAGAACACGTGATAGAGGCGAGTAACGTTATGCCCTTTCTCCTTGCCGACATAATAAACGAGGCTCTGGTTCTTCACGAGAGTAAACACTTCGTAGCTTCCGAGTGTGAGGTTCTTGAACTTAAGGATGATTTTGTAAAGGTAAAACTGAGGGGTGAGACCTACAACCCCCGGAAGCACCCTTCAAAGCTCGTTATTAAGGCCGCCACATACCACAGGCTAAAGGTGGAAAAGGAGAACAACCACTACGAGGCGGAGGTAATTTTTGACATATGAACGGTAGGTATTTTATCGCCCTTACAGTAGGTTTAAACGTAGTTGGTGGAATTATAGCAGGTGTGCTTGTAGGTTTTGGCTTTGACTGGGCTATGGAAAACTGGTTCGGTCTAAGCACAAAACCCTGGGGTTTGATGTTTTTCTTCTTTATAGGAATAATAGCGGGGTTTAAGAACGCCTACGTTGATCTAAAAAGAGTAATGAGGGATTTAAACCCTCCTGAAAAAGAAGGAAAAAAGGACTCCGATTAAGTTCTGGGAGAGGCTGAAAACTGCGGAGGGAAGGGCAGAAACCTTTGAGAAGTATTTAACCGCAAGAACAGCGGAAAGTCCCGAGTTCTGCATACCTACTTCTATTGAAAGGGTTTTTGCCATTTTTCTGTCAAGTCCTGCGAGGACACCGAAGGTATAACCGAGGGCAAATCCCAAAAGGTTATGTACAAGAACTACGATAACGATTAAGAGACTAATTTTTTTAAGGACGGTATAGTTTATCGCAAAAATCGTCGCTATTATTAGGGAGATTGAGAATATAGCCACGTATGGGAGGAAGGTTTCAACGTGCTTCATATGTCTTCTGAAGAAGTATCTCAGGACCATACCGAGAAGAACGGGGAGAACGATAATCCTTAAAGTTGTCTCCGCCATCGGTATAAAAGGAACTTCCACGTATTTACCTGCGAGTATGTAGGTCCAGAGAGGTGTGAAGATGGGAGAACTCAGGGTTGATACTGTTGTCATTGATATGGAGTAGGAAAGGTCTCCTCGGGAGAGGTATGTTATGAGGTTGGAAGCGGTTCCCCCGGGTGCGGAACCAACGAGAACAACACCGACAAATAACTCGGGGGGAAGCTTGAACAGTTTTGAAAGAAGATAGGCGGAAAGGGGCATAATTGTGAACTGAAGAAAGGCACCGTAAAAGACAGCAAAGGGTCTTTTAAATACATTTCTGAAGTCTTCGGGTGTTAGGGTTAGCCCCATTGATAGCATAATCAGGGTAAGTAAGGGAACTATCCAACCTTTAAAGTTTTTAAAGAATTCGGGAAAGAGTATTCCGCCCAGGGAAAAAACTGTAAGTATAAACAAAAAGCTTATATCCCGCTTCATCCCAGTATAAGCCTGTATAGAAATACGAGGGGAGGGAGTATTATGCTCTGGAGAACTCCCGTAAGGAGAAGCACGGTTATTATGAGAAAGCCGTACTGCTCAAACCTATAAAACATTTCCCAGTATTTGTAAGAAAGAAAGCTCATAACCGCCTTGCTTCCGTCAAGGGGAGGAATGGGAAGTGCGTTAAAAAGGCCGAGAACAAGGTTTATCAACACGGCTTTAGTCGTGAATATCATAAGTGGAATGAGGAGAAACTTACCTATCTCGGGAGGAACGAGAGGGAGAATTTCCCTAAGAATCCTGTTCGTAACTCCGAACAGAACGGCGAGTGAGAAGTTGGCAGTCACCCCGGCTATTGATACAAGAAACACACCTTTTCTTAGGTCCCTGAAGTTGTAAGGGTTTATGGGAACAGGTTTTGCCCATCCGAACAGAATGGGAGACCCGATCAGCATAAGAAGCCCTGGAAGTATTATTGTTCCGAGGGGATCTATATGGGGTATGGGATTTATGGTAAGTCTCCCTGCATCCTTCGGAGTGGGATCACCCATCTTGTAGGCTACCCAGCCGTGGGCAACCTCGTGAAGAATAACGGCAACCATAAGGGCAGGTATTGTAAGTATCAGGTCCTCAGGTCTCATAAACATAGTTCTTTTAATTGTATAGCATATATTATAAATAAACATTCACTTACGGAGGTTAAGAAATGAACATAACGCAGTATCTTACGGAGGAACACAGGAAGTGCGATAACGTATACGCAGAAGTTGAAAAAGCTGTTTCGGAAGGAAACTGGGAAAAGGCGGAAGGACTCTTCAAAGATTTCAAGGAGAAAACACTTCTTCACTTCAAGAAGGAGGAAGATATCCTCTTTCCCGAGTTTGAAGAAAAAACGGGTATAGTAATGGGACCCACCCAAGTTATGAGGATGGAGCACAATCAGGCAAGGGAGCTTTTAGAAAGAATGGAGAAAGCTCTGAAAAACAGGAATAAGGATGAGTTTTTATCCCTCGGTGAGTCCCTTATGATACTCATTCAACAGCACAATATGAAGGAGGAGCAGATACTCTACCCTATGTCGGACCAGAACCTTAACCCCGAGGAAATGGTCAGTAAGATGGCGGAGCTGGGAAAGGTATGATTCCCGGAGGACTTAACCTTTTATACCTGCCACCCTTCAGTATAATAGCCCGCTTTTTTATAACAGCACTTCTTTTTCTTAACGTATTTTCCATTTTCTTATGCTTTAGCTACCTTAAAAAATCCCTTAATCTAACCCCTGCGGTTCATCTCTTTACCCTCGGTTTTATGGCTAACACTATGATAGGAGCGCTATTCCAAATGCTTCCCGTAGTTGCGGGAGCAGTTATAGAAAATTCCTTAAGAAAGGCGACGATTACTCATGTTCTTTTGAACCTCGGAACGCTTCTCTTTACCTTTGGGCTTTACTTAAACAGCCCTTTCCTAACCCTCGTGGGATACCTTATCCTTATTTCGGGATTTTTATACATAGTTCCCCATATGCTTTATAAGCTTATGAGGGTTGAAAACTTGAGGGATGCCCCAAGGGGATTTATATTCGCCCTTCTCTCGTTCATTATCGGACTGCTATTTGCAACGCTTCTCGTTCTTAATCTGACTTTCGGAGCGGGAATTAACCACGCCTACCTTCTTGATACCCACCTCAGCTTTATGCTCTTTGGCTGGACTACAATTCTCGTTGCGAGTGTTTCTTTCCAAGTAGTTGAGATGTTTTTTGTAACCAAATCTTATCCCCGATTAATCACCAGATACTTACCTCCCTCAGCGTTCTTTCTATTAATTCTTAAGGCTTTCTTTCCTAAAAATCCTTTTATTGATGTCATCCTCATTTTCTCTTTCATAGCTTACGCGTTTATCACAACTGAGCGTCTATTTACAAGGAGGAGAAAGATAAAGGATCCCCTTATAAACCTTTGGTATCTGGCGATGTTCTTCCTTACACTCTCATCTATGTATTACCCTTTTAGGGATAGGTTTTTCCTCGTTTTCTTAATTACTTTTGGTCTTTTTGCCTTCAGCATAATCATGGCAATGATGTATAGAATAATTCCCTTCCTCGTATGGATGCACCTCTCAACAAAGGGAATCCCGAAAGCCCCCACTATGCACGAGGTAATAAAACCCAAATACGTATGGATAAACTTTTATCTCCACGTTTCCTTTATACTTTCCCTCCTTCTAATTCCCTTTAAAATTTACCTTCTCCCTTTAATTCTGCTTATCCTTAATTCAGTCCTCTTTCTCCTTAACATATCAAGGGGTGTATTTCTATACTACAGGTTACGTGCCTAAGAACTGCAAATTAGGGATAGAATGTATTCAAATGATTAGATTTTACAGTTCTCGGGCTCAACCCATAAATACTACCCCCTATCCCGAGAAGGGACTCGGGGTTACTTTGAAAAAGAGATCCATGAGCTTTAGCCTTACGGGATTGCAGAGCTTGACAAAAAGAGTCTTTATGTCCGCAAAGGGTGAGGTTCTGGAGGTGTAGCTTTCATCCACCTCCACCACTTCCATTCCCGCCTCTTCAGCCTTGTATTTGATAAGGTTAAGAAGCTTCCTTAAAAGAACAAACCCAAAGTTCTGGTTGTTTATCCTCCCGAGATTTATTCTGTCCTTGCCTTCAAGTGCGTTTCTGCCTATGTGGATGACTTTGTGTCCCGTCTCGTAGAGTATGTCCACCACCTTCCTCGCTATCCTGTGGAGCTGGGTATCTATCCACCTCCTCCTGTGAGCAGAGAGAACTATGCTCCTAAGTTCAAGCTCTTTGAGTTTTTCTTTCGGATACTCAAGTTCTTCTTTCTTCCTGATACTATGAAGCTTCTTAGCTGAGGGTTTTCGTAAACTACCGCAAGAAGCTCGTCAAGTCCTACGTCAATACCCGCTCTGTATTCTCCTGTATCTCTTCTATTTCCCGCTGATAGACCCACGTCTACGTAAAGGTCTTCTCCGAAGAGTTTGAGTCTTCTTTTCTTTTCTTTCTCTTCCCGAACCCCTTATTGTAAGTACCCTCTTAGCTGATGACATTTTCAACCACCTTCCTGAGCTTTCTCCTGGTTGAATAATA
>NZ_JBSLZM010000098.1:0-22295 GCF_056494385.1 Aquifex sp.
CGGTCTTTCCTTTGCGAGTTTAACGATAAAGTCCCCCCTTCCGAAACCTATCTCAACCTCAAGGTTGTAAATCTTAAGGGGTTTTTCAACCCTCTTGTAGTTAATGTAGCAGAGCATATTAGTTTAGTATAAAAGTATGCTGGTTATAAAAAGGGGCGTTCTTGAGAAGTTAAAAGCCCAGGCGGAAAGGGATTATCCCTATGAGACGTGCGGCCTTCTGCTCGGGAAGGTGGAGGGAAATAAAAGAATAGCCCTTGAGGCTTACGAAACACCTAACGCAAATCCCGATAGGAAACACGACAGGTACGAAATAGCTCCCAAGGATTACATGAAGGCCGAGGATTACGCCATATCAAAGGGACTTGAGATAATAGGTGTTTATCACTCCCACCCCGACCACCCTGATAGACCCTCGGAGTTTGACAGACAGAGAGCTTTCCCGGACCTTTCTTACATAATTCTATCCGTCCTGAAGGGAAAGGTAGCCTCTTACAGAAGCTGGGAGCTTGTGGGTGATAAGTTTGAAGAGGAAGAGGTTGAGGTTATAGAGTGATGGGTGTAAAGGAAACCCTTAAAGCCCTGGAGCAGATAGGTATAGCGGAGATTTACATAATGAAGAATACGGAAGAAAAAAGAGAGGACAGATACGAGGTTTTGAGGAAGCTATACGAGGAGTGGAAGGACTGTACACGGTGCGACCTTCACAAGTCAAGAACACAGGTTGTCCCCGGTGATGGAAATCCCTTTTCTCCCGTTATGTTTGTAGGTGAGGCGCCGGGAGAGGAAGAAGACAGACAGGGAAAACCCTTCGTAGGAAGGGCGGGACAGCTTCTCAACAGACTCATAAAGGAAGTCCTCGGTATGGATAGAAAGGACGTTTACATAACGAACGTGTGTAAGTGCAGACCGCCCAACAACAGAAAACCTACACCTATTGAGATGAGGGCCTGCTTTCCTTACCTTAAGAAGGAGATAGAGGTTATAAAGCCTAAGATTATATGCTGTCTCGGGGCGACCGCCGGGGAAGGTATACTCGGAAAGAGTCTGAGAATTACCAAGGTAAGAGGTCAAGTTTTCCCTTACCCTTTCAATCCCAGGATAAAGGTATTTCTCACATACCACCCTGCTTATGTTCTCAGGAATCCGAGTGAAGAGGAGACACTAATTAAGGATTTCCAAAAACTGAAAGAACTCATTTCTCAACAATAGTTATAACACTGTTTTTCTTTAGTTCCTCAAGTAGCTTTTTGTATGCCTCCTCAAGCTTTTTCTGAAGTATTTCTTCTCTCAGTTTTTCCGTATCCACCCCTTCAACCTCCGTTTTTGTTCTTAAAACCTTTACTACGTATATACGTTTATCGTCCTCCGCAAACAAAAGCTCACCTTCCTTAGCTCTCCACACCTGTTTATCAAGCTCTTCTATAAGTTCTCCCTTTTCCACGGTCAGTTTTTGGTATTCCCCTCCCAGTTTCTCGGAAAGCTCCTTAAGGTTCACATCAGAACCGAGGAGTTCTAAAAGTTCTTTCCCCTTTTCCTTAGGAAGAATGAGTAGCTCTATCTCCTTTCTTACCTTTACCTTCCCCTTTCTAAGTTTTGCCAGCTCAAGTTCAACGTCCGTAACGGAAATCTGTCTTATCAGATACTCCCTGAGACCAACCGTAGCTATTAAATCCTTTCTTAGAAACTCCTTAAAGTCTTTCAAAGTGAGACCTTGCTTTCTTAGTTCGTTTGCAAGTTCTTCAACGCTCAAACCGTTTCTCTTTGCAATATCCTTAAGAATCTCGTCAATCTTATCGTCGGGTATGTGAATTCCCCTGGAAACCATATACTGGTATATAAGGTTTACCTCAATTAACCTCTCAAGAATTCTTTTTCTGTCCTTTATTCCGTAGTAAAGTTCCGCCATCTTTACGTCGCTCTCAAGAATAGGTTCTCCGTTTACCGAGACAACAACCCTGTCTATCAAGTATCCAAATGCAAGGGAGAAGACAAACAGGACTATAAGTTTTCCCAGTAGAACTTTACCCTGTAATTCTTTAAAACCTTCATAAACCATCTTTTAAAGACCTCCTTTCGTTTCTCTTGGATAATCTTTTTCTTTAAAAGGGGTTTAGCTCTCTCAAAGGGAATAATGCCTCCTTCCTTCTTGTCAAGAATTTTGAATACGAGATACCCTCCGTCTATCCTAATAGGCCTTGAGATGGCTCCCTTTTTTATTGCGGGGAAGCTCCACCTTATTTTCCTGGGAAGTGCGGAAACGGAGAACCAAGAAGGTTTTCCCAGCTTAATATCTTCCGAAACACTTATATCCTCTCCCCTCAAAAGCTTTTCCCTTACTTCTTTTGCGGTTTTCCAACTCTTTACCCAAACACCCAAAAGCTTTACACTTGCGGGGTAGTAAAACTCCCTTCTGTAATACTCGTAATAAGCCCTTAACTTTTTATCGGAAAAGTCTATTTTCTCCTTTTCCATCAATTTATCTATAAGCTTTTCCGTTAACAATTCCGCTTTTACCATATCAATAACAGGCTTTTCCTTAATGTTTACCCCTACTTTTGTTTTTATAAATCTTCTAACTTCACTTTTAGAAACCTTTAAGCCCAGTTTTTTAGCTTCTTCCAAAACTATTAATTTTGAAACGTAGTCCATTAGGAAAACCTTCTTTTCTTTTAATGTGGGTCTTACGGAAGATAGGTGAACGACCCTCTTCCAGAAGGTATTAAAAATTACGTTAAACTCTTTTTCAGTTATCTTTCTATCGTTTATCTCGGCTACAATCCCTCCGTAAACTATACCGACTAAGATAAAAAGTAAAAGAACCATTTAAGGAGAATTATAAACCTAACCTTATCCTAACACCCATGTAAACCAGAAGTAAGCTCAGAATAAGGTTAATTATTCCAAGCCATTTAGCTATTTTCCTGTGTTTTTCTGAATGCAAGGCCTTCTTACCGGCCCAGAGGTCGTGGAATAGAGAAACTACAACAACAATGAGGAATAAAAAAAGCTTTTCGTATATACTTTGTCTGAACCCCCCGTGTAATAAGTAAGTGTTCACTAATCCGGTAATAAAAAGTAAAAGAAGAGACAAAAAAGTTCCGTAAAGGGAGAACCTTTTTCCTACTTCCTGAAAAGCCTCGTTTCTTATCTGGGGCTTATCCTTAAGGTATGGGGCTACAACAAGGGAGAGGAAGAGCATACCTCCTACCCAAAAGGTTGCAAGAACTACGTGAAGAAAGAGAAAAATCTCCTTCATGTTTAAACCCTCGCGAGAACTTTTTCTTTGAAGTCCTTAAGGGTCGGCTTTATTCTTACGGGAGTTTTAAGTTTCCCTTCAAGAACTTCCATAGTTTTGTAACCGTTTCCCGTTATGTAAACCACAACGGTTTCCTCCGGGGATATCATTCCCTTTTCTACGTATTTCTTAAGAACAGCTATTGTCGTTCCTCCCGCCGTTTCTGTAAATATGCCTTCTGTCTCCGCAAGAAGTTTAATCCCTTCTATGATTTCCTCATCCGTTGCGGTTTCCCAAGCTCCGTTGCTTTCTTTCGCCACCTGAAGTGCGTATATTCCGTCCGCGGGGTTCCCGATAGCTATTGATTTTGCTATGGTATTGGGTTTCACGGGTTTTATAAAGTCCCTGCCTTCTCTCCACGCTTGAGCTATGGGAGAACACCCCTCAGCTTGGGCTCCGTACATTCTCGTTTTAACTTCGTCTATAAGCCCGACCTTCTTGAGTTCGTTAAATCCTTTCCATATTTTAGTGTAAAGGGAGCCGGAAGCCGCAGGAGCTACGACAACGTCGGGAGCTTTCCACCCGAGCTGTTCAGCAACCTCAAAGGCTAATGTCTTTGAACCCTCTGCGTAGTAGGGTCTTATGTTTATGTTTACAAAAGCCCAACCGAGGTCGTTAGCTATCTCCGAACAGAGTCTGTTAACGTCGTCGTAGTTCCCTTCAACCGCTACAACGGTGGGGTTGAAAACGAGAGAGCCTATTATTTTCTGGGACTCAAGGTTAGCGGGAATAAAAACGAAACAGTTCATACCCGCTTGAGCGGAATGAGCGGCAACGGAGTTAGCGAGGTTTCCCGTTGATGCACAAGCGGCCGTATCAAATCCGAACTCCTTTGCCTTTGAAAGGGCTACGGAAACAACCCTGTCTTTAAAGGAGAGCGTAGGGTGGTTAACACTGTCGTCCTTTATATAAAGTTTTTTAAGACCGAGAAGTTCTCCGAGCTTATCCGCCTTCTTTAGCGGAGTAAAACCTGCGGTTAATCCTACCGTGGGGTTCTCAACGGGAAGAAGGTCAACGTATCTCCATAAGCTCTTTGGTCCCTTCTCTATTTTTTCCTTTGATATATTTCGTCTTATCTCGTCGTAGTCGTATACGACCTCAAGGGGTCCGAAGCAGAACTCACATACGTGTATGGGCTCTGCGGGATACTCCCTTCCGCATTCTCTGCATCTTAGTCCTTTTACCTTTGCCATTTACCTCCTCCGAAAGGCTTTAAGGAATTCAATATAATTTAATTCTATTTCTACTTCGTAGTCGTTAAAAGGATTATACCGCTGACGACAAGTAGCGTTCCGAGTAATTTAGCGAGGGAGAAACTCTCACCCAGAAATATTATTGCAAATAGAACGGAAAACAAGGGAGAGCTTGAAGCTATAGGTGCAACGACCGAAACCTCACCCACTTTTACAGCCTTGTAGTAAACGAGAAGTCCTAAAAATCCCGAAACAAAACCTCCCAACGCAACCGTTAAAACCTCCTTGTAGGGGTAAGCAAAAGGGTTCTCCCTAAAGATAAAGAGAAGAATTAACGCGGAAACTGTTGCGGTTAGGTTATGTATGAAGATACCTGCAAGGGGTGGTATATCTCCTTTAAGTCCGAGTTTGAAAAGTATAGGGGCACTCCCCCATATTAATGCGGAAAGCAGGGCGTATATCACAGCTTTTAAGTTTTCCATGGCCTTTATTTTAGTTAAAATTATTAAGCTTCCATGCAGAGAATTATCGTTAGTCCGGAAGAACCTTTTACGAGCGTTGTAAAGAAGGTTATAAAACTCTCGGTTCCCATTATAGTGGTTAACCTGCTCTACACAGTTGAGAACATGATTTCAATGGTTCTAGTCTCTTCCATATCCCCCTCCGCGGTAGCCGCTACGGGGTTTTCCCTTTCACTCCTTTGGTTCGTTTACTCCTTCATGGCCATATCTTACTCGGGGACGAACATCCTGATAGCCCAGTTTGTCGGTGCAAAGAAGAACCCCTCACCCGTTTTAATAAACGGTCTTCTTCTTTCCTTTCTCATATCCCTCCCTCTCTTCTTTTACGGGAAGGAACTCGTCCTTTATCTTATGGGAATTCTTGGAGCGAGTCATACGGTTAGGGAGCTTGCAAGTGAATACCTGAAACCCATTTTTTGGTTTATACCTATAGGCTTTCTCACAAACACCTTTTACGGGGCTTACAACGGCGCAGGGGATACGAAGACACCCATGAAGGTTGCCATACTTATGAACGTAACCCATATACTCACAGCATACACACTAATAAACGGTAAGTTCGGTTTACCTGCTCTCGGGGTTCAAGGTGCAGGATGGGGCATAGCAATTTCAGAAACCCTAGCCTTCTTTATATACAGCTTTCTTCTTCTCTTTTATAAAAAGCCATTTCCTATAGAACTTAAGCTAAAGCCTGAGATTCTCCTCAGGATGATAAGGCTCGGAACTCCGACGGCCCTTGAGAGGGCTATAACAACCCTTTCCTTTAACGTTTTTGTGGGATTTCTCGCTAAGTTCGGGGATAAAGTTCTCGCAGCTCACCAGATAGGTTTAAGGGTTGAGAGTATATCCTTCATGGTCGGTTTCGGGGTTATGGTTGCAAGCACGACCCTTGCAGGTCAAAACTTCGGTGCTAAGAACTACAGGGGTATGGTTCACGCGGTAATGGTTAGTGCAAACTTTACCGCTCTTGTTATGAGCATACTGGGAGTTATACTCTTTCTCTTCCCCCATGTCTTCGTTTATCCTTTCAGCAGAGACAAAGAGGTTATAGAGTGGGCATCTTACTATCTCAGGATTGTCGCGGTTTCCCAGCCTGCAATGGCGTACGCGGCTATATTTTCAGGAGCGTTAAAGGGAATGGGGAGAACTACGATACCCCTAGCGGTTAACATATCCTCCTTCTGGATATTCAGAATTATACCCTCCTATTTCACCCTCAAAGTTATGCACACACCTTTAGTTCCGTGGGGATACATGACATTTGAGACCTTCGTAAGAGCCGTATTCTACTACTTAATGTTTAAAAGAGAGACCGAAAAACTCCTCAAGACCGGAGAAGGTGAGAAACACGCCGAGAAAGAGTATACTAAAAGCAATAAATCGCTTAAGGAAGAAAGCACTCACGTAGCGTGATGATATGAACCCCAGGACCACACCAAAGGGAACAGAGAAAAGGGCGGGGATTATTAACTCAAAGTTCCAGTAGTCCGAACCGTAAAAGGTGTAAAAGAAAACCCTCATAAGAACATTTGTTCCGAAGAAAAAGGTTAAAGTAGCCTTAAATCTCTCAATGTCCTTACAAACCTGGTTCAGGTAAACGACCGGAGGAGGTCCTCCCATACCTATCAATCCCGCAAAAATACCGCTTAAAAACCCGGCAAAAAACCCGTTAATTGAGGAAGGTCTTAAAGAAAACCTTAACTTTTTGGTCTGAACGAGGTAGTCGTAAACCCCTAAAAAGAAGATAAACAAACCTATCAGGACCTTAAGAAATTCTCTGTTTATCAGTATTAGGAGTTTTGAGCTTACCGCTATACCGAAAAAAGAGCCAAGGATTAGAGGGTAAAGTAGGGAAAAGGCCGGACCTTTTCTCAAAAATAAAGCCATAAGAATTATTCCGAGGAGGTTAACTACCGTTGATGAGACTATAACCTCCTTCGGGTCGTATATTAATGAAAGGATACCGACTATAAATATACCCGCACCGAAACCCGTAAAGGCCTGAAAAAACCAGCTAACGGTGTAAACGAAGAAAGGAAGGAACATTAAGACCTAAATATAAGCCTCTTTATGAGTTTAAGTATTCCTCCCTTCTTTTCTTTAAGCTCAAGCCTTATCCTTTCAAGTATCTTTGATATCTTACTGCTGAGTTGAGAAAGCTCGTGCTTGTCGTTAAGGTCTTCTCTTTCAAGATACTCCTTCAGAACACCGTTTAACGTTTCAAAAAATAGGCCATACCTTTCAAGAACTTTCTCGTCCTCGTATTTAATCTCCTTACTTATCTCAACGATTGCTTCGTTAATACCTTCAACAACGTCTTTGAACTGTTCCTGTTTAACGTCCTGGTCGGGAATCTGAAAGAGGAGCATCGTTATTGTTGACTTAAGCTTAAGCTTAAATTCCGTAAGCTTTGTATTAAAGGGCTCTACCTCGTTTATGTTCTTTGCGAAATCTATCACCAACGAACGAACAGTTTCTTTTGCACTCATACTTTACCTCTTGAGTATTAGTATAACTATTTTTGCCAAAGTAAGGAGAAGTATAAGAAGGTTTACAAGCATAGATACACCGTGATACTTCATAAAAAGATTGTAGTCGGTTTGTTTTAAGCTGTGCATTGTGGGAACTAAGTAAAACTCCTCAAGAAACAGAAGAAGTAAGTTGGCAAGGGCTAAGCTTATAAAAAGCTTACCGAAACCGTATCCGATAGCAAGGGAAACTAAAACTATAAGTATACCTACGCCAAAGTAAACAGGAAATACTTTCTCTACTACAGCACCCGCCTGCTGACGCTCAAGAACCCTGAAAAGGGTAGGTGCTATGTAAAAGCTAAAGAAACTTCCTAACCCCAGAAAGAAGGAAAGTAGAGAGATTAATAATTTTTCCTTCATATTTAAAGGAGAAGCCCCGAGGAAGGGGCTTTATCACTCAAGTATCTCCAGAACCACCCTCTTTCCTATTTTTCTTCCTATTGCTGTGAGGATGGTCCTGAGAGCTCTTGCTATTCTTCCCTGCTTACCTATAACCTTTCCGAGCTCAGCGGGGTCTACCCTGAGCTCAATTACGACGGTCTTTTCACCTTCAATCTCGGTAACCCTTACCTTATCCTTGTTGTCTACGAGTTCTTTGGCGGTTATTTCTACGATGTCCTTAAGTGCGCTCATGCAGCTTCACCTCCTTTGGATTTTTTGGATTTACGCTTTTCAAAAACGTAGTAATCACCTACTCTTTTCATTTCGTAATCTTCGGGAACGACCTCCTTTAGTATACCATGATTCCATAAAATAGCTTTAGCTCTATGAGAAAGCTCAACACCCTTTAAAACCCACTCCTTGACCTTTTCAGGGTAAACGTTAATTAAAACCTTTCTCTTCGGGTCGTAGGTTCCGAGGATATCAAGGTATCTTCCCTCTCTCGGGGACTTTGCATCCATAACAACTATTCTGTATATGGGGTGGTGCCTTCTTCCGAACTTTGCGAGCCTAATCCTTACCGCCAATCCCGTTACCTCCGTTTTCAGAACTCGGAAGGAATATTGTATCACAAAAAAATTTTTTAGAACCTAAAACCGCCGAAGGGGAATTTAGGCATCTTGGGCATAAGAGGCATACCCCCGGCCTTTTGGAGCTTCTTCATCATCTTTTTCATCTCTTCATAACGCTTTAGGAGTTTGTTTACATCGGAAACCGTTGTCCCGCTACCTTTTGCAATTCTTTTTTTTCTACTCATGTTTATAATTTTTGGATTTCTCCTCTCCTCGGGAGTCATGGAGTTTATGATGGCCTCAATTTTCTTAAACTGCTTCTCGTCAACCTTTATGTGCTTTAGCTGGGGTGCTACACCCGGAATCATTGCGAGGAGTTTATCAAGGGGTCCCATCTGTTGAATCATTCTTAGCATGTCTCTTAAGTCCTCAAGGTCAAACTCTCCCGTCATTACTTTTGTTGCCATTATCTGGGCTTTGTCTTCGGGTATTACCTCTTGAGCCCGTTCAACAAGGCTTTGAATATCACCGAGTCCGAGAATTCTCTGAGCTATTCTGTCGGGATAAAAGGGTTCTAAGTCCTCAATTTTTTCCCCTACGCCGATAAACTTTATGGAAACTCCCAGAACTTCCTTTACCGAGAGAGCCACACCTCCCCTTGCGTCACCGTCCATCTTGGTGAGTATTACTCCCGTAAGTCCGAGCCTTTCGTGAAAAGTTTTTGCGGTTTCAAGGGCGGTCTGACCCTGCATAGCGTCCGCGACGTATATAATTTCCGACGGGTTTGTTACCTTCTTAATCTCCTCAAGTTCCGTCATTAACTCCTCGTCAACGTGAAGCCTTCCTGCGGTATCAAGAAGCAGGTAATCAACCCCATCCTCCTTTGCTTTTGCGACCGCCTTTTTTGCTATGTCAACCGCACTCAGACCTTCCTCAAACCCGTAGTAAGGGACACCTACCTTTTCCGCAAGTCTTTCAAGCTGGAGCATAGCAGCGGGTCTTCTTACGTCCGTTGAAGAAACCGCAACCTTTTTTCCCTCCTTCTCTAAGAGGTAAGCAAGCTTTCCTATGGTTGTAGTCTTACCCGTTCCCTGAAGACCTACAAAAAGAACCGTTCCCTTTTTAAGTTCTTCCCTTTCCCCTCCCAGTATGTTTACAAGTTCATCGTAAACGGTTTTTATAACAAATTCCGCAGGGCTTAAGTTCTTGGGAACGTCCTTTCCTACAACCTTTTCCCTTATCCTCTTTACAAAGTTCTTTGTAACTTCATAATCAACGTCAGCTTCAAGGAGTGCAAGTCTTATTTCCCTTAAAGTCTGATTTACGTTTTTTTCCGTAATCTTTCTCGCCTTTGTTAATTTCTCAAGAGCTCCGCTAAACTTTTCGGTTAAGAGTTCCAGCATAAAGATTAAAATATCTCTCCACTTGTCCCTTTTTCAAGCAATGCCTATTATAAAATCTTTTTACATGTCGGAATACCTAAAGGCCATTTTTGAATTAAAAGAGCTAAGGGACAAGTTTATATTTACACTCCTTATGTTTGTCATCTACAGGCTCGGTAGCCATATACCCATCCCCGGGATAAATCCCGACGCCCTTCAAGACTTTTTAGAGTCACTTGAGGGTTCAATATTTGCCCTTTACGACATATTCTCGGGAGGGAACTTGAGCAGGCTCACGGTGTTTGCTCTCGGTGTTATGCCTTACATTTCAGCCTCCATAATGATGCAACTCCTTACGGTTGCAATTCCCCAACTCCAGAGACTCGCGAAGGAAGAAGGAGACTATGGAAGATATAAGATAAATGAGTATACCCGATACCTTACCCTCTTCGTTGCCATAGTCCAATCTATCGGTATAGTCCTATGGGTGAGGGGACAGGTATCCCCTAAAGGAATTCCCGTAGTTGAAAATCCGGGCATAGGCTTTATCCTAATAGCGGTTTTAACCCTTGTTACCGGAACCATGTTTCTCGTCTGGATTGCGGACCGAATAACCGAGAGGGGAATAGGAAACGGTGCTTCCTTAATTATCTTTGCAGGTATAGTCGCGGGATTTCCAAACGCACTTATACAGTTCTGGGAGAAGGTGAAAACGGGAGACGTAGGTCCCCTGACACTGCTCCTGATAGTTGCACTCGTTATAGGAATAATAGTGGGAATTGTTTACGTTCAGGAGGCGGAAAGGAGGATACCTATACAATACCCCGGAAGGCAGGTAGGAAGACAACTATATGCCGGAAGGAGGACGTATCTTCCCATTAAGATAAATCCCGCAGGTGTTATACCCATAATCTTTGCCCAGGCTCTCCTTCTTATTCCCTCAACACTGCTAAACGTAATTGAACACCCATTTGTTAAGGTGTTTGCGGATATGTTCACCCCGGGTTCAATCTTTTACGACTTCCTTTACATTGTATTTATCATCTTCTTTACATACTTTTACACTGCTGTTCTCATAAATCCCGTTGAGGTTGCGGAAAATCTCCACAAAGCCGGAGCTTTTATCCCCGGTGTGAGACCCGGTCAGGACACGGTTAAATACCTTGAGAAGATAATAAACAGGCTTATCTTCTTCGGAGCGCTCTTTCTTTCGGTAATAGCCCTCATTCCCATACTCGTGAGTGTTTGGTTAAACATTCCCTTCTACTTTGGTGGAACTACTGCCCTAATAGTTGTCGGTGTAGCCCTTGATACCTTCAGACAGATAGAAACCTATCTGATACAGAAGAAGTATAAAAGCTACGTAAGGAGGTAAAGAATGATTCTTGTATTCCTGGGTCCTCCGGGTGCAGGAAAAGGAACACAGGCGAAAAAACTCGCAGAGGAAAAAGACTTTGTCCACATATCAACGGGAGACCTTCTCAGGGAAGCTGTTCAGAAAGGAACACCCCTGGGCAAGAAGGCGAAGGAGTATATGGATAGAGGGGAACTCGTCCCCGATGAACTCATAATAGCCCTAATAGAGGAAGTTTTCCCGGAGCACGGAAATGTTATATTTGACGGTTTCCCGAGGACCGTTGCTCAGGCTAAGGCCCTTGACGAGATGCTCAAAAAAAGAGGGTTAAAGGTTGATTACGTTTTTCTCTTTGACGTTTCGGATGATGTCGTAATAGAGAGACTTTCGGGAAGAAGGGTAGACCCTAGAACGGGAAAAGTTTACCACGTTAAATACAACCCTCCTCCTCCAGGCGTTGAGGTTATCCAGAGGGAAGACGACAAACCCGAGGTAATAAAGAAGAGATTAGAGGTTTACAGAAAGCAGACTGCCCCACTCATTGAATATTACGAGAGGGAAAATATATTAAAGAAACTGGACGCTAATAAGCCTATAGAGGAGGTTTACAAGGAAATCTTAGAGGTTATAGGAGATGGCGATTGAGCTTTACTCAAACAGGGAGATAGAGAAGATAAAGAAGGCAGCAAAGGTTGTCGCGGAGGTTCTGCATATAGTTGCTGAAAACGTAAAACCGGGTGTATCAACATGGGACCTTGAGATGATAGCAAGGGAGGAAACCAAAAAAAGGGGGGCAAAGCCCGCCTTTTTGGGTTATAAG
The DNA here is from genome assembly GCF_056494385.1 of Aquifex sp. Classification (NCBI taxonomy): domain Bacteria; kingdom Pseudomonadati; phylum Aquificota; class Aquificia; order Aquificales; family Aquificaceae; genus Aquifex; species Aquifex sp. Next base: position 12,050 of record NZ_JBSLZM010000098.1, read on the forward strand.
CCACCTTTTTCGGACATAAGTTATCCGGCTGCTCTATGTATATCTATAAACGACGAGGTCGTTCACGGACTTCCGAAGAAAGAGAAAATAATAAAAGAGGGTGATGTTGTAAGCATAGACTTCGGAGCTATACTTGACGGGTATGCGGGGGACTCCGCAATAACCGTAATAGCCGGGAAAGGCTCCCCGGAAGTGGAAAAACTTCTGAAAGCTACAAAAGAAGCCCTTTACAACGCTATAGAGAGGGCTATTCCCGGGAAAAAAGTAGGAGACATAACGAAGGCTATACAGGAAACGGCGGAAAGCTATGGCTTTAAGACTATACAACGTTATGGAGGACACGGAGTAGGGAGAAGGGTTCACGAAGAGCCTTTTATTCCCAACAACCTAAAAGACGTCGGAAAGAAAAACCCGAGGTTAAGGCAGGGAATGGTTATAGCCATTGAACCCATGCTTTCCCTGGGAACAGAGGAGACGGTTGAGGACGGAGACGGTTGGACCGTAAAGACGAAGGACGGAAGTCTAGCGGCTCACTTTGAGCACACCGTCGCTATAACGAAAAAAGGGCCTATAATTTTAACGGAGTTGTAAAATGGGTAAGAAGAAGAGAAAGCAGGAGCATGAAAAGGAAAGGGGTATAGTTCTGGAAGGTGAGGTGGTTGAAGCCCTTCCGAACGGAATGTTTAAGGTAAAGCTTGATACGGGACAAGAAGTTCTTGCCCACATAGCGGGCAAGCTCAGGGTTAACTTCATAAGAATACTGCCGGGAGATAGGGTAAAGGTTGAGCTCTCTCCTTACGACCTAACTAGGGGAAGGATAATTTACAGGCTCTAGGCTTGCAATTTCTAGAGAGTTGAGTTAAACTAAAGTATTCCGACTCGGAGGTAGCTTATGAAGGTAAGGTCTTCCGTAAAGAAAAGGTGTGCTAAGTGTAAGATTATAAGGAGAAAAGGAAGGGTTATGGTTATATGTGAGATACCCAGTCACAAGCAGAGACAGGGATAACGGAGGTAAAAGATGGCGAGAATAGCGGGTGTTGACCTTCCCAACCACAAGAAGTTGGAAGTAGCACTTACCTACATATACGGTATAGGATGGTCAAGGGCAAGGGAGATATGCGAAAAAACCGGGATTCCCTGCACCAAGAGGGTAGGAGACCTGACTCCGGACGAGCTTAATACCCTCAGAAAGTTTATAGACGAGAACTACAAAGTTGAGGGTGATTTAAGAAGAGAAGTTCAGCTCAACATTAAGAAGCTAAGGGACATGGGTTGTTACAGGGGAATAAGACATGCAAGGGGGCTCCCCGTAAGGGGACAGCAAACGAGAACGAATGCAAGAACGAGGAAGGGTAAAAGGAAAACCGTCGGAGGAACTACGAGAAAAGGTAAAGCTAAGTAAGGGAGGTAGGTAAGAATGGCTAAGAAGAAAAAGCAAAAAAGACAGGTAACCAAGGGAATAGTTCACATATACACAACCTTTAACAACACGATAGTTAACGTTACCGATATGCAGGGTAACACTATAGCATGGGCGAGTGGCGGAACTGTAGGATTTAAAGGAACCAGGAAGTCAACCCCCTACGCCGCACAACTTGCTGCTCAAAAAGCTATGAAGATGGCAAAAGAGCACGGGCTCCAAGAGGTTGAGATATGGGTAAAGGGACCGGGTGCGGGAAGGGAATCCGCGGTAAGAGCGGTTTTCGCTTCCGGTGTTAAGGTTACCGCAATAAGGGACGTTACACCTATTCCCCACAACGGTTGTAGACCCCCTGCGAGGAGGAGAGTGTAAATGGGTAGGTATATAGGACCTTGGGTAAAACTTGACAGAAGGTTCGGGGTTGTTGTTTCAGGTAAAAAGTCCGCTCCTAAAATTCTCGCAAAGAGAAATTATCCCCCCGGACAGCACGGAAGGAAATACGGAAGAAGGAAGAAGTTAACCGAGTATGGGCTACGTCTTATGGAAAAGCAGAAACTTAAGTTCTTATATGGTGGGCTGAGGGAAAAGCAGTTCAAGAAATACTTTGATATGGCCTCGAAGTCAAAGGAGAACACCGGGGAGATGCTCCTTCAATACCTTGAAAGAAGACTTGATAACGTTGTATACAGGTTGGGGTTTGCGTCAACAAGAAGACAGGCACGCCAGCTCGTAGCTCACGGGCACGTTCTCGTAAACGGTAGGAAGGTAAACATTCCCTCTTACCTCGTTGAGCCCGGGGACGTTATTGAGATTAAGGAAAAGTCAAGGGATATACCCTTTATAAAGGAAAACCTTGAGAACGTAGACCTCCGCTCAATACCTTCCTGGCTCGAGCTTGATAAGGATAACTTCAGAGGAAGAGTTATAAGGCTTCCCGAAAACGTTCAGGAATACCTGGAGATACCCGTAAACCTCCAGTACATCATTGAGTTCTACTCTAAGGTATAACGGAGGGTTTATATGCTTAACGAGTTTGTATACCCCAATAAGATATTCTGGGAAGAGTTATCGGACACCTACGGAAGACTCGTAGTTGAACCCCTCGAAAGAGGTTTCGGAACTACTGTAGGAAACTCTCTCAGAAGGGTTCTTCTTTCCTCAATTACCGGAACAGCTATAACCGCGGTAAAGATAGAAGGGATTTATCACGAGTTTTCCGCAATAGAAGGTATTCAAGAGGATGCGATAGAGCTCATAGCCAACCTCAAGAAGGTTAAGTTCGTTATGAAAGGTGAGAGCGACGTTGAGATACTCTACATACAGAAAAAGGGCGAATGTGAAGTAAAGGCCTCCGATATAAAAGCTCCACCAAGTGTTGAGATACTGAACCCCGACCAGTATATAGCAACCATAACGGACTCAAACAAGGAGTTAAACATTGAGATAAGGCTTGAGAGGGGAAGGGGATACGTTCCCACCGAAGAAATGGAAACGATAGGGGAAGTGGGATGGATTCTCGTTGATGCGGACTTTTCCCCCGTAAAGAAAGTAGGGTTCAGGATAGAGAACGTTCGTGTAGGGAAGAAATCAACCTACGAAAGGTTAACTATGGAGATATTCACAAACGGAGTAAAGACCCCTGCGGACTCTCTTAAGGAAGCCCTCGAGATACTGAAGAAACATTACGAACTTCTCGAGAACGTTTCGGAAAAGAAACCCGTTGTGGAGCAGAAGGTCGTTCCCGACGAACTTACCGAGAAGCTGTCCCTCTCCATTGAGGAGCTTGATATATCCCAAAGGGCTCTGAACTCTCTCAAGAGAATCGGTATAAACACGATAGGTGACCTCGTTAAGATGACTGAAGAGGAGCTTAAGAACACTAAAAACATAGGTAGGAAAGCTCTCGCTGAGATAAAGGAAGCCCTTGAAAAGATGGGCTTGCATTTGGGAATGAATATTGACGTTCAGAGGTAGGTGAGATGAGACACAGGGTTAAGAAGAAACATTTTGATAGGACAAAGGAACAGAGGTTAGCCCTTTACAGGTCTCTTGCAAGGGCTCTAATATTTGACGAGAGGATAGAAACTACCGTTGAAAGGGCAAAGGCTCTGAGAAGCTTTATAGAACCCCTCGTTGAGCTTGCAAAAGAAGGAACATTACACGCAAGGAGACAGGCACTAAGCAGATTACCCGATAAACCTGCAGTAAAGAAGCTCTTTGAGGAAATAGCTCCGAGGTTTGAAGGTAGAAACGGGGGATACGTAAGGATAATAAAGCTGCCCTTCAGGAGAAGGGGAGACGGTGCAGAGATGGCTATAATTGAGTGGGTTGAGTAGTGATAATAAAACTCGTAAAGCTTTTTCTCCAGCTTCTTATCATTCTCGTTTTTATTCACGCTCTTGGTTCTTGGTTTCCATCCGTAAGAAGGAGTAGGCTTTACTGGTATATAGATTGGATAGTTGAACCCTTTCTCAGACCGATAAGAAACGTCGTAAAACCCGTCAACGGTATTGACTTTTCCCCCCTCGTTCTTATACTTATCCTCACACTCCTGCTGAGGTTATTCCGATGAAGCGACCGGTAATGCTTATAGACCTTGACAGGTGTATAGGGTGCCTCTCCTGTGAAGTTGCATGCGTTCAGGAAAAGGGTCTCGAACAGTTGCACATAAGACCCATGAGGGTTTTAAGGGTTGAAGGTGTAGGAGAAGAACCTGGAGCTTTTTACTACCCTATGAACTGCTTCCATTGTGAACCCGCTCCCTGTGTTTTGGCGTGTCCGACTTCCGCAATGAGAAAACGGGAAGAAGATAGGATAGTCTACGTTGAACAAACACTATGTATAGGCTGTAAGGCTTGCATAATAGCCTGTCCTTACGGGGCCATAACTTTTAATCCCGCAACCCAGAAGGTTGAAAAGTGCGACTACTGCTACAAAAGGGTTGAAAAAGGGCTCCTACCTTCCTGTGTGGAGAAATGCGTTACTAACTGCCTCTACTTCGTTGAGGTGGACGAGGCACCTAAGGAAAGGCATAAACTTAGAAGAATAGACGAGAAACTTTACAAAGAGGTCTTTACCTGAGCTCAATAAACCAAGAGAGAAATGCGTAAACCGAGTAGATAAGCAAGAATAAAGTTCCTTCCCATTTGTCTATAACGTATTTCCTTCTTCCCCAGAATGCGGATAAAAGCAGGACAAGTGTGGCCATAAAAAGAACTCCCAGGTCTACATTAGTCCTATCCGGAACAGGAACACTCCTTATAACAGAGCTGACACCGAGAACGAGCGTTATATTAAAGATGTTAGAACCAGCAACGTTTCCGAGGGCTATATCGGGGTTTCCCTTCCTTGCCGCAACCGCTGAAGCGAAAAGCTCGGGAAGGGAAGTTCCTATAGCAACCATAAAGAGACCTATTACAGCCTCACTGACTCCCAGAGCCTTAGCAACTCCGACAGCTCCGTTTACGGTCCAGTCAGCTCCCAAAACGAGACCGACAAGTCCCAAAATCGTAAAGGCTAATGCCTTTATAGGGGATAAAAGTTTATCTTCTTCCTCTTCTGATATAGCTTCCCTCTCAAGGTATGCAACGAGAAAATACATATAACCTATGAAGGTGATTATGAGAACTATCCCGTCCGTCCTTGATATTGAAGATACACTGTCCCCGTTAAGAATTCTATCGTTTGCCATAGCCATAAGTGTCAAGGTGAGGAAGAAGTTCACGGGTATTTCTTTCTTTACGAAGGTTGCGTGTATTGAAAGGGGGGTTATGAGAGAAGCAACCCCGAGGATTAAAAGAATGTTCGCTATGTTTGAACCTATTACGTTTCCGAGGGATATGCCCGAGGCTCCTTTTAATGCTGCTGCAACGTTTACAGTAAGCTCGGGAAGGGAAGTTCCGAAAGCCACAACGGTAAGCCCTATCACAAACTGTGGAATACCAAGACTACGTGCCAGAGAGCTTGAACCGTCTATAAGGAGGTCCGCACCCTTTACAAGAAACGCTATACCGACGGTAAGGAGGATAAAGTCTATAAACATTTAATATACTTATACCACTAATGGGAAACTTAAGGGAAAAACTCCATAAAACCTTCTCCTTGCTTATTCAGCTCTTTATGTGGATGACCATAGGCTTTGAGTTTGGTGGTTTGATAGTAAAAATCGCAAAAAGCGTTTACAACCTTACACTCTTTGATACTCACGAGATAATCATAAAGGTTCTGAACATTCTCATAATATACGAGCTCTTTACTACACTTCTCACAGCCTTTGAGGAGAACAGGATAAAACTTAACCTGATAATAGATACCGCAATGATATTCTTCATTAGGGAGCTTCTGATAATAATATTCACATACAAGAAGCTTGAGCTGAGTGTCGGAGTCTCATACGCACTAATCCTCGGTGTTCTCGGAACACTTAGGTTTTTATACATGAAGTATAAGATTGATATGCCATGAAAAAGGTTTTAATTCTCTTACTCTTTCTCGGTATTCTATCCGTCTACCCCATTTATAAAATTTTTTTCGCTAAAGGTTATGAGGTTTACGTGGTTAAGAAAATACCGCTTGTTAAAGCGGTTTACGCAACGGGATACGTAAAGACGGAAAACGAAGTTGAGGTGAAGGCAAGGGTTGCAGGATATGTTGTGAACATATTTAAAGACACGGGAGACGAAGTGAGAAAGGGAGATGTCTTAGCGGTAATAGAGAATAAGCCCCTTGAGAGGGAAATAGAAAGGATAAAAACGGAGATTAATAACCTTAAGGAAAAATTAATGAAAGGTTCTCCGTTCAGGAAAAGTTATGAGGAGAGAATTAAAGCCCAAGAGGAAAAAGTGAAAATCCTTGAGGAAAAACTCAGAAGGAGGAAAAAACTTTACGAGAGAGAGCTAATATCAAAGGAGAGTTATCTTGAGCTCCGTAGGAGGTATACAGCAGAGCTCAGCACCCTGGAGGCCTTAAAAAATGAATATATAGAAAGTGTAAACGACGTAAAAAGGAGGATAAGAACCTTAAGAAAGAAGTTGAAAGAGCTTGAGGCAAAGCTTTCTGAATATTTTATTAAAAGTCCCGTTGACGGGATAATCCTAAAGAGGAACGTTGAAGAAGGAGACTACGTAAACACATTCATGGAGACAAAGCCCCTCTTTATAGTAGGCAGAAAGGGAAAGTTAAAAACAATTCTTGAGGTTGACGAGGAATACGGAAGTCTCGTGAAGGTAGGACAGAAGGTTTACATATACGTTGAAGCCCTGAAAGGTAAGGTGTTTGAGGGAAAAGTTGTTAAGGTTTACCGTTTCGTTGATAGGAGTACAAAGACCTTTGAGGTTGAGGTAGACGTGGATTACGGCAGGGGTATACTTTCGGGGACAACGGTTGAGGCGAACATAATCCTTTCGGAGAAGGAAGGAATAGCAGTTCCGGAAGAAGCCGTTAAGAATAACAAAGTAAAGGTTTTAAAAAACGGAAGGATTTTTGAAAAAAACGTCGTTTTAGGAGAGAGATACGGTAACATGATTGAAGTTTTAAGCGGGTTAAAAGAAGGTGAGAAAGTAGTGCTAAGATGAAAGGGATACTCTTTCTCGCTTACAAGTTTTTCCTTGAGAGGAAAAGACAGAGTGTAATAGCAACCCTCGGCGTAGCTATAGGAACAGCTGCCTTTATAGTTATGAGTGCAATGGTTAACGGATTTCAGAAATACTTCCTGGAGGAAGCCCTAAATATAAACGGTCACGTAAAGGTTTTTATAGAAAGCCCGGTAGATGAAGATAAAATCCTGAGAAAAGTTTACAAAGAAGGTGTATTTAAAATTCTCGGTGCAAAGCCAAAACCCGAAAAAGACAAAATATCAAACTACAGGTTCATACTTGAGAAATACCGAAAAAATCCCGATGTCGTAGGTATAACTATACACCTTGTCGGGAACGGCGTTATAACCTACGGAGTTAAAGAAAAACCGGCTACGTTCGTAGGGATAATTCCGAAGCTTGAGAACAGAACTTTAAACGTATCTTCATACATTGTTTACGGGAATCTCAAGGAAATTGAAAGAAATAAGAACGGTGTTATCCTCGGTATAAAGCTTGCGGAAGAACTTGGGATAAGGGAACCGGGAAAGAAGATAACTCTCGTATCTCCAAACGGCACTTTACACATCCTCAAGGTTGTTGATTTACTAAACACAGGTATAACCGAGATAGATAAATCCCGTGTATACCTCCATATAAAGAAATTACAGGACATTCTCGGTAGACCCGGAGAGGTTAACGAAGTTGTTTTGAAACTCAAGGACCCCGACATGGCTCCCTACTTCGCAGATAGACTGAAAAGGGAAACGGGGTATAAGGCCGAAAGCTGGCAAGAGTCCTTCAAAAACTTCTTATCAATCTTTAAAATTCAGAAGATAATAACCCGTTCCGTTATTTTTGCCATACTGCTTGTTTCGGGTTTCGGAATATTCAACATAATAATGATGACCGTAATGGAAAAGAGAAGAGAAATAGCCATACTGAAGGCTATGGGCTACGAGAAAAGGGATATTATCCTCATCTTTGCCCTTCAGGGTGTATTAATCGGCATTTTAGGGGGAGTAATAGGAAACATCTGGGGATACATAACCCTTGAGTGGCTTGAAACGGTAAAAATTGAAGTGGAAGGCATAATAAGGGCTAAGGGTTTTATCCTTGATAGAAGTATTTATTATCATTTATTCGGATTTATATTCGCCCTTCTTGTATCTTTCCTGGCATCCTTTTACCCATCTTACAGGGCTTCAACCTTTCACCCTGTGGAGGTTTTCAGGAGCGGTGGGTAAACCTATCCTTGAAGCAAGGGAAATAAGAAAGTTTATAAGGAATTATGAAATCCTAAAAGGTATAAACCTGAATGTAAGAAAAGGAGAGTTTTTAAGCATTATGGGTCCCTCGGGTTCGGGAAAGAGCACGCTCCTTTACATACTCGGACTGCTTGATGCACCGGATAAGGGGGAAATTTTCCTCTTGGGGAAGAGAGTTGACTTTTCGAAGGAATGGGAGCTCAGTTTCCTGAGGAATAACTACTTGGGTTTTGTTTTCCAGTTCCACTACCTCATACCCGAACTCACGGCTATTGAGAATGTAATTGTTCCCCTCCTTAAAAGAGGCGTTCCTTTGTCAACTGCAAAAAAAAGGGGGATTGAGCTTTTGGATAGGTTGGGTCTCGGAGGGAAGTTAAACAGGAAACCTTACCAGCTCTCGGGAGGGGAACAACAAAGGGTGGCTATAGCCAGGGCCCTAGCAAACGAGCCCGTTATACTGCTGGCGGACGAACCAACCGGAAACCTGGATTCGGTAAACACGAAAAACGTTATGAACATATTCAAAGAGATAAACGGTGAGGGAACTACGATTGTTATGGTAACCCATGAGGAAGAGCTTGCAAGGCAAACCCACAGAACCCTAGTAATTAAGGATGGGAAAGTTATAGAGGAAAGAATGAACCTTTAGAGTTCCACTTTCTTGGCGTCGGCCCATATCCACTCAAGTCCGTAATACTCCCTCGTCTCGGGAGTAAATATATGAACTATTGTGTCTATAAGGTCAAGGAGTATCCAGTTTCCGTATTCCTTTCCCTCAACGTGGTCCACCATATACCCTCTTTTCTCAAGCTCCTCCTCCAGGTAATCCGCAAGGGCACGTGCATGGGTGGAAGAGTTTGCTGTTGCTATGACGAAGTAGTCCGCTAGGTTGGTAAGGTTGGAAACGTCAAGGATAATCGTATTTTCCGCTTTCTTATTCTCAAGGAGTTCCTTTATTAGCTTTAGCTTTTCCATTTTTCAATTAATTTTATCAACTTCCTGTAATAAAGGTTTTCCCCGTAAACTTCCTTATAACTCTTTAAAGCCTTCTTTGCCTCCTCCAAGGCTCTCTTTTCAATCCTGTTCCACCTTTCTATTTCACCCTTAAGGAACTTTATTCGGTTCCTTATTGCCTTTATTTCTTCCGGTTTCTTGACCTCTTTAAGGCTCTCACGAGCCTTTTTTATAAGCTCAAGTATCTTCTCCCTTTCCCTTTTTGCCTGCTTTGGTGTCATTATGAGGTTTTTAATATACTTATAAGCGAGTTTTTCTTCCGAGAAGTATGTCGGGAAGTTTATCAGAACCTCCCTGTATCTTAATGCTGCGTTGTAAGGATAACCGTATTCCTCGTAAAACTCCGCAATGTAGTATTCGTGATAGGCGAGTTTCCTGTTTGCCTCTTCAAGGATTTCCTCAACTTTTGCACTGAACCTGCTGTTGGGATACCTTGATAGAAACTCTTTAGCCTTTTGAATAGCTTTTACGGTATAAGTTTGATCCCTGTAGGGGTCCGGGGCAACCCTTACCAGGCTCGCAACGAGTATGTAGAAAACCTCCTCCGCTTCGGGACTTCCCGGGTAGTTGGAGAGGAAGTCCTCCGCATAAACCGCAGCGTCTACGTAGTCCTCGTCCTTAAAAGCTGACTTAACAAGCAGATACTTTGCCTTCTTTATCTGTTCCGGAGAAAGGTATTCAAGGTAATCAAGAGCGTTCTCAAAGGCTTTCTTTGCATCTCCGTAATCCCCCTTCCTATACTCCTTTAGCCCCTCTCTGTAAAACTCTATGGCGTACCCTCTTCTTCTTTCTTCCGACTTTGGAGCACAGGAGAAGTTTATTAAGAGTAGTCCGAGAATAATAAACGACAGTAATCGGGCTCCTCTTCCCATACCTCTTTTATACTAACTAATCCGTTCAGTTTTTTCCTTCTTAAAAGCTCCCTCAAGTTTTTAATTATCCTCGGATGAGCCCTAATCTCTATTTTTCTG
>NZ_JBSLZM010000099.1:0-5452 GCF_056494385.1 Aquifex sp.
CTTCGGGTCGAAATTTCTCTTATCCCTAAAAGATCCAAAGTGGAAGGGTGGTATTTAGAAAGAAATTTTATTAGAGCTTCATAGCCTCGCGATTCTAGGAGGACGGGGTCAGGAAGAATAAGAAAGACGTATCCTTTTTTTGTAAGGATCTTCACTTTTGTGAAGACTTCTGGGAGATGATAGTGATCAACTACTTTGAAGGCCCTAATCTCAAGACATGAAGAAAGTTCTCTACAATAATATTCGAGATAAGATGAATAAATAGTGACAATTTTTTTCCGTCCCAGGACTTTCTTAAGGCTTTTGCAGGGAGGCAAAATGGGGATAAAAATTTCCTTCTCGGAGGGGAGTCCAAAAAGAGAGGGATAAAGAATGCCAGACACATATCTTTTTTGGGCCTGGCAATGGATTTTTCTCACTCGAAGATAAGATTTGGGTCCTAGGACGAGAACTTCAGGAAAAATACAAAGTTGAGGTGATGGATCAGAAATGGAAACCGCTGAAAGTCTTTTCTGGAGAATTTTAGCTAAGGACGAGAATTCGGGATCAGCAATTAAAGCCAGCCGCGAACCAGCCAAAGCCGGATAAGTCATCAGGAAAATGCCTACTATTAGGCAAACTAGCCTTTTCAAAATCTTACTCCCAATCTCAACATAAAAAGGCGCCCCGGCCAGGGATAAGGGGGCACGGTGCCCCCACGATAATAATGATGGTCGAAGAGGTTTTCGATCTTAAAGGAAATTTCATAGGGTTTATGTTGTAAAAGAAGGTTCAAATCCCACACAGAGTAAGGAGAAAGCCAACCCGAAGGAGTACGGGTACGACCATAAAGCCTAAACTGTGGGGAGAGGAAAAATTCCGGCTGACTACTAAGCCGAAAACTAATTCCTCCTTTTACCATCCAGCGGGGGATGTAGAGAAGCCTTTTTCCTGAAACTCTGTCTAGATTTTTCTTTTTATCTACCGTTTGAAAGGAGTAATTTAGAAATCCCATCCAGTTTTTTCCCAGACGTCTGGCTTCAAACTCCAACCCCCAGAGGTCGAGATGTCCGGCATTATTATAGGCCTGAATTTTTGGGGAATATACTAAGAGATCCTTAAAATGGGAGAAATAACCCGTAAGGGAGAAATAAAAAAAATAATTTATTTGGTAAATAATTGAAGCTTGAGAAGTAGAAACTTTCTCCGCCTCCAGGTTTTTCGAGGCTCCGTAGCCAAATTTATTTCTTTGCCGGTAAAAATAAGGAGGAGCCTGAAAGGCTTCCCCATAAGTAAATTTGAAAGTAAGCCTAGGAAAAGCTTTCCAAATAAGGGCTAATCTGGGAGACCACTCTCCGCCGAAGCTCTCGTAGTGATCATAACGTATTCCCAGATTGAGACAGAGACTTTTGAGAATACGTATTTTTTCTTGGGCAAAAATGGCCCAGTTATTTTCTTTTTGTTCAGGATAATCTACTCTTCCCAAGCCCTTGGGGGAGTAACTTTTGATGCGGTTTTTTTCATAACTTTCCCTTTCCCATTTCGCTCCCCAAAGAAACTCTCCGTGTCGGTGAGGCCAAAGAAAATGAGTTTTTATACCCCAAGCTCGACCAGATAATTTTATGTCGAGCCCGAGGAAGTCCCCCTCGGTATGAGTGATTTTTACTTGCGGAGTATCAATTTTGAACGAACGGAAATAAGGAGAGATGTGAAACTCTATGTTCTCAAACTGGAAATTACCAGTGAGATGTAAAATGTTTTGCCGAACCTTCTCTCGCGAGCCGAATGGTTTAAGATCTTCTGCCATGAGGGGATATCCCTTTTGGGAGCGAGGGGTATCATAACGAGAGAAAAGTCTCCAATAAGAAAGTGTCAAAGGTCCTCGAGCCCATCTCAAGGATAAGGCATAATTCTTAGGTCGAGGGTGAAGGAGTTGGGTATAGTCCGGACCGTGAAACTCCTCTCCTTCCAGATCGGCATAATGGAAAAGCCCTTCTATTTTTCCGATAGTGGACCTGTGTATGCGAAAAGCAAGGTTTGTCTCTTCTCGATCATAGTCTCCCATACCGACTTTTGCCCCAAAGTTTTGAGGTAAAGCCCGGCGTTCGAGATTAATCACTCCGGTAAAAGCGGCGTCTCCGTAAAGGCTGGCTCCTGGCCCTCTTGCAATTTCTATACGAGAGATTCCATACATGGGAAATGAAGCATCAGCAACAAAGGCGTGAAATTCGGGAATAGATAGGTCTACCCCTTCTTCCAATACGAGAAGATGAGAGGTGTTAGTGCGAAAAATGCCACGATGAGCAATTACTCGTTCGTTTATGTCTTGTACTAAATAAAAAGAGGGCTGATATTCAAGAAGATCCCGGAAATTGTACCATCCAAAGCGTCTTATTTCTTCAGCAGTAATTATCGTAGTAATCCAAGGAGTTTCTTCAGGAGGTTCGATCAAAAGCGAGGCTCCCTTAGCCACCTGTAGTTCTCGAAGTGCCATTTGATAATATTCTGCACAGGAAGTTTTCGGAAAAACGAAAACAAATACCAAAAAGAAAAGGATCAACATAGAAGTACCTCTTGGATTATCTTTTTTACCTCCTCGGAAGAAAATGGTTTACGTAAAAGGGTTCGGATACGCCCATTTTTAAGAAATTCTTGAATTTTTTCTTCCAACTCTCCGGTAAAACCTGTTATTAATATTACTTTTCCGGAAAACTCTTCCGGAAGGGCTTTTATGAGGTGAAGACCGTTTTTGCCGGGCATAAAAAGATCTACCAAAAGGATTTGGTAGTCCTTTTTTTGAAGCTTCTCTAGAGCCTCTTCTACAGAAGAGGCACCTTCAGCTTTGTAATTCCACAGGTTGAGAAGATCTACAAGGTTGTTACGTAGGTCTTCCTCGTCGTCCACTACTAAAATTTGGGCCTTGAGGGCTTTAACAACGGGTTTAGTTTTGCTGGTCTCAGGAGCCTCCTCTTTCGGGGCTTCAATTCGTGGAACAAGGACTCTTACCACTGTCCCCTTCCCAGGGGTGCTTTCTAATTCCATCCGTCCCCCGATTTCGGTGACCAAACGGTGAATCAAGTAAAGTCCCAAGCCGGTTCCTTTGCCCGGTTCTTTGGTAGTAAAGAAGGGTTCAAAAATTCTGGTACGGATCTCTTCTGGAATCCCGCATCCGTTGTCTTCTACCTCCACCCCCACAAGTTCATCTTTTTCTACTAGACGAACCTTTATTTCTCCATCCTCGATATCCTTAGCCAAAATAGCATCTCTGGCATTAAGAATTAGGTTAAATAAAATTTCTTGCCATTCTTCTTCGGAAAGAGGGGTATAGAAATCCTTATCGCTTTCTTCCCAAGAGAGCTTTACCCGAGCTGAAAGGCCACTTCTTATGGATTCTAAAGCTTGGATAACTGTGGGGCGTAAAAAAGAACCTCTGCTTGAAGGCTTACGCCGGCCAAGCCCCAGAATGCGGCCTGATATTTCTTTGCCTTTGAGAGCTGCCTTTTTCGCTCTTTCAAGAGATTTGAGAGCCTTCTCCGCCTCTCCCTGTTGTATAAAATGTTCTGAAATATCAAGGCTTCCACAAATTATTTGGAGAAGATTGTTAAATTCATGAGCATAACCTCCAGCAAGTACTCCTAAGGCGCTCATCTTTTCTGTGAAGTTCAGTTTTTGCATCAATTCTTTTTCTCTTTTAAGAGCTTCACGAATGCTCTTTACTAGGAGATCTAATTCTTTTAGGCCACAGAGGCGAAGCTCTTGTCCCTTTTCTAGGGCCTCTACTACTTGAGTCAGCGGTTCTCTTATCCAGAGGAAGTAAACTGAGTACCCTGCAAGTAAGATGAGAACGGTACCTATAACAACTGAAAAAGCGTAATAAAATAAGCCCTGGCGAAGAGCCTTTTTCAACTCTTCCCTTGGAATTCCTAAATAGATAATGAAAGAAAATTCTGGAACTTCGATGATTTTTTCCCTGACCACGCGGGAGAAAAATGAATTTGGATCCTTTACCGATCCTGCAATGGGGGAACCACTTTCGTCTATTACCAAATAGATAAGACTAGCTTCCTGAGCCTTGGATGCTACAGCATTAAGCAATTTTTCTTTCTTTAGGAGATAAAGTTCCGTTCCCTGCAAGGGAGAAGTGAGTTGAGCCATTTGATACTCAAATTGAAGATCTTGAACCTTTAAACGCAAATCAGAGGCCGCAAGGTTGAGTCGGATTGAGGCCTGTTTGATCAACTCCGTTCTGATAATTTTCCAGGAAAGAAAGCCGGTATAAATAATACCGGCTAATTCAAGGACCAGAGCCAGAAAAAGAAAACGCCTTCCTATAGAATAAAAGAGAGGTTTAATTTTTCCACCCTCTTTTAAAAGATAGAACTTAAGTGTCTATGTTAACAAAACAAATTATAGTGTCAACAAACCAAACTTTTCTTTGTTATTGCAGAAAAATTTTGCCATCTTTTAGTATATTTTCGAATTTTACCACTGAAGAGTAAAATTTACTGAAGGTTGAAACGAAGAGTAAAATTTACTGAAGGTTGAAACTTAAAAACTTTTTTTTTCGAATCTAAAAAGAAAACATCGCCCTGGCTGAGGGTAGGGGAAAGGAAACTTGGAAGTTTATAGCCCCCTTCCCTGTGAGGGGAGAGCCATTCCCTCCTTCGAGAAGAGGGCGGGGCCGTTTTCTCCTTAAGAAGGGGGTTCAAAATAACCAGGATTCAGGATGCTGGATAACTTCTAAAAATTGTTTTATTCTTTACAAAAATCACCCCAAATTTTGGAGTTTTCCTTATGGGTTACGCCTTAAAACTTTACGAAGCCTTCCAGGATCTCGGCAAGGATAAAGCCACTATCCTGGCCGAATTCGCCGAATATGTGGAATCAAGAAAAGCCGCCACCTCCGAGGAGCTCAAAGAGACGGAGCTTAGGCTCCAGAAGGAAATTGAGGGAGTAAGACTTGGGCTCCAGAAGGAGATCGAAGAAGTCCGACTTGAAGTTGAGCAAGTAAGAAAAGAGCTCAAAGAGACGGAGCTTAGGCTCCAGAAGGAAATTGAGGGAGCGCGAGCAGATATTCTCAAATGGATGTTTATCTTCTGGGCCAGCCAGCTAGCTACTTGGACGGGTATCTTAATCGGCATTTTAAAGTGGTTTCTTCACTAAACCTCCGTATTGCCATTTTTCGGAAACTTAAAATCAAATTGAATGAGACCTTTGCAAAACGCCTTTTTTAAAGCCCTTAGTTGTGCTTATATTAATGGGAGCATTTTTTAGGCAACATTTCTCTTCGGGATCCGTTCCTATTTTTCGGGACGAAAAATAGGAACGGATCCTATAATTTGTCGGACTTTTAATGCCCTCATTAATAACAAAAGATCTCTCGCCAATTTTGCAAAGGTCTCTTGAATATCAAAAAAGATTTCCACCTTGGCCTCTTTTCATAAAATCTTCGTAGGGATAAGGGCTTAAAAAA
>NZ_JBSLZM010000100.1:0-17816 GCF_056494385.1 Aquifex sp.
CCCTAAAGTAATTAAGGGATTTAACACAACCTTTTGTAAACGGGGCTAAATTTAATGTTATGAAAGTTAAGGAGCTTACGGAAAAGCAGAAGGCGTTTCTGAAAAATGTTTTTGAGATTGATGAGCTCCCGGAAGAGAAAGAGCTAAGGGAGTTTCTTGAAGAGAAAGGGTGCAAGTTATATGAGTGTAAGGGTTGCGGAAAGCTTATATTTCACGATAATTACGAGTTCTGGAATTTAACCGATTGTTGCGATGATAACTCTAAGCTCGTTGAAGATGGAGTTCTATGCGAGGTATGTTATGCAAGAACTCCTGAAAACCTGAAGGATTGGATATTTTTCCGACCTACGTGGTATCAAAAGGTTGACTTTGAAAAGTAATGCCCTCGTTCAGGGATATAGAAGAGGTAAGGGAGTTTATCAGAAAAACGGATAAAGATACAGCTGTATATGTTGGTTGTGATTCCAGACAGTTAAGGGACAGAACGGTATTCGTCACGGTTATAGTAGTTCACCTTAGCTCAAAGCATGGTGCAAAGGTTTTTTGGAAGGTGGATAAAACTAAAAAGATAAGCTCCCTAAGACAACGGCTTATGGAGGAAGTAAACAGAGCTGTTTACCATGCTCTTCTTATCTCGGATGTTATTGACGGAAGGCACTTTGAGGTTCACCTTGATATAAATCCCGAGGGAAACACCGCCTCAAGCGTAATAGTTAAGGAGGCTGTCGGATACGTCCTTGCCCAGGGATTAAAGCCCGTCCTAAAGCCCGATGCTATAGCTGCTTCTTGTGCCGCGGACTACATAACGGAGAAGTATTAATTCTTTTTCAATAAGGACAGCTTTATCTCACACTCAAATATGAACTCAAGAGCTTCCGTATGAATTAGCGCTTCCTTCATGCTTCTTCCCCAGGTGTATAAGCCGTGTCCCTCTATGAGAAAGCCGTATCTGTCTTCATTGTTTTTAAAAAATTCCTCAACCTTCTTCGAAAGTCTTTCCATGTTTTGGTCGTTTGGAAATATGGGAATTCTTATCTTTGCTTCATGGGTGTGTATATCCGGAAAGGCTTTCAGAAGCTCGTAATCTTCCAGCTCAACAAAGTCTTTTAAAACCATTGATATAACCGTTGCGTTTGGAGAGTGGGTGTGAACAACCGCGTTAACGTTCGGAAAGACTTTATACACAGCTATGTGGAGTAGAGTTTCTGCGGAGGGTTTTCCCTCCCCGAGGGGCTTTCCGTTCATGTCGACGAGAAGTATATCCTCAGGTGTTAGCTTTCCCTTATGCTTTCCGGAACTTGTTATAGCTACGAGTTCGTTACTCACTCTTACGGAAATGTTTCCGCTCGTTGCAGGAACCCAACCTCTTTGGTGGAGTTCCCTGCCGGCTTCTATTATCTCCTCTACCGCTTCCGAAAACCTTTTTAGAAGCTCTGAGTTCATAGCTCCACCTTTATACTGTCTTTCCCGTCGTATTTCGGAGAGAATACCGCAAGGAGAACCGAGATATCCGAGGTATTTTTATAAAAGTGAACCGCTTTTTTCGGTATAAATGCCACGTCTCCTTCCTCTAGTTCTTCAACCCTTCCGTCAAGGTATAACTCCCCCTTACCCTTAATAACTATGAACGTGAGGTCGTGTTCAGCGTGGTAATGGGGCTTTTCGGAGGTCTTTATAAACACGAGAAGCTGGGTTATGTTTTCAGTTTCGTTCAGCTTGATTGCTTCTATTTCCTTCACATTCTTTACCTTCTCATCTATCAGTTCGTCAAGAACCTGAACCAGTGAAGGGGAAAACACCTTCATAGCTTCAGCTCCTCAAAGCTCTTTATCTGCTCAAACTCAGAAGAAGGTTCAACACCTTCCCTTATAGCTTGAAAGACCTTTATTCCTGTCTTCCGTGCAGCCTTGAGCTCTTCAGGATTGTCGGATATGAATACAACTTCCTCGGGATTCAGGTTTATTTCCTTAAGTATTTTCCCATAGGATTCCGCATCTTTTTTACTTCCAATTCTCGTGTCAAAAAATCCGCTGAAAAGCTCTAAAATGTTCCCATAGTTTGTGTGAGAGAAGAAAAGCTTCTGAGCTTTTACAGAACCCGAAGAGTATATGTAAACGGGAATTCTCCTTTCCTTCCACTCCCTTATCTTCTCATAAGCGTCCTCGTAAAGGGGGGCTACGAGCTCACCGCTTTTGAAGCCCTTCTCCCATATGTATCCCTGTAGTTCCTTGAGGGGTGTTATTTTTTTGTCCTCTTCTATCCACCTTTTAAAGGTCTCAACAGCTTCTTCTAAACTTAGCTTCTTCCCGAGTATCTCCTCCGTTTCCCGAATAATCCTCCTTACCTCCGGTTTTTCCCAGTTTTCCTTAAGAAATTCCTCAAGTCTTTCCTTTGAGTAAGGAAACATAACCTCTTTTACGAAAGAAAGCGGTGCTATAGTTCCCTCTATATCAAGGATTATCCCTTTAATCATTCACAACTTCCTCGTATTTCGGAAACCTATCCGCTATGTCCGACCCTGTGTATTGTGCTACCCATCCCTCTTCGGTTGTAAAGAGCCTTATGCACTTGAAGTTTGGACTGTCCCCCATATCAAACCAGTGTTTCGTGTTCGGCGGAACGCTTATGAGATCTCCCGCGGTGCAGTGGAGTATGTAAACCTTATCGTTCGGGTGAAGGTAAAAAACACCGTCCCCGTAGACGAAATACCTAACCTCAAAATCACTGTGCGTGTGTTCCTTAAGGAATTTATCCCTCAGTTCTTGTTTTTTAGGATGATCCGGGGTCATAGCTATAACGTCGTAAGATTTAAACCCGTATTTGTTTATAAGCTTATCTATCTCATGCTTGTAAGCTTCTATAATCTCCTCGTCGGAAGGGTTATCACCCAGGGGTTTATTTGCAGTCCACCTTTCAAATAAAACGTTTATCTCTTCAAGCTTCTTCGCTATCTCTTCCGGAGAGGTTATATCCTCTATAAGCTCACCGCTTTCCGTGTAAATCTTTAACCTGCTCATAGAAAATATAATAGTTTATAAATATCAGAGGTAATAAATTATGAAAGCGGGAATAGTTCTCGGAACGAAGCCGTCCAATCCCCTTGAGTTCTGGGTGGGGGTTGAGAAGGGAAAGCTTGTTCAGCTTGACGACGTTATAGTTGTAAACTCAAAGGCGGACGGCACCAACACCGAAGTAAAGTTTTACGGAATTGTTCAAGAGGTCGTTAAGTATCTTGAAGGTGTTGAACTCGTTTACGATGCTCAACTCGTCAACAGCGGTGTTGTTCCCGCAAACCTCGCATACATGGCAAAGGTTTCTGTAACACGTATAGAACCCGAGATATTTATTCCCCCTAACCCCGGAGACCCCGCATACAAGGCGGAGGGTATAGACTTTGAGAAAGCTCTTTATTACGACAATATGAAGAGAAAGATACCTGCGGGACTTACGAGAAACGGGGACGTAGTTTATCTCAATTACGACTTTATAAACGGAAGGGAAGGCGCTCACATATCTATATCCGGAATGTCCGGTGTGGCTACTAAGACTTCCTACGCCTTATTTCTGCTTTACTCAATATTCCAGAAGGCTGACGACAGAACAAGGATTCACGGAATTATCTTTAACGTAAAAGGAAAGGACTTACTCTGGATAGATAAAAAGAATAAGAGGTTTACGAAGGAGCACAGGGAAGCCTTTGAGAAACTGGGACTTCCTCCCGAGCCCTTCAAGAATGTATCCTTTTACGCACCTCCCGAACAGGAATGGAGCGAAGTTCCCTCATCGGGAGACAGAAAAGAGGGAGTTAGCGTTTACAAGTGGTCTATGAAGGACTTTGCCCAGGAAGGACTTTTAAGGTTTCTATTTGCGGAAGGAGACGAGGGAACTACCTCCCTTCACTACGTCATAGACAGAGTTTCGGAAAAACTCCAGCAGTTGGCAAAGGAAAGCCCGGGGAGTGTTTTACTTGACGAAAACGGTAGGGAGATAAACTCATTACACGAACTTTTAAAACTACTTCAGGAGGTAATAGAAGACAGGGAAACAAAGAGGGACCCCGACAGGTATAGGGAGTGGTTCGGGACGGCTGCAACCTCAACCGCTTACGCCTTTTTAAGAAGGTTTCACCACGCAGCATCCCACGTAAAGCATCTCGTCCACGGAGATAGGACGAGACAGATAGACTGGAGAGATAAACAGCTCAGTGTTATAGACATCTCGGACCTTCACGGAATAGCGAAAATGTTCGTCGTCGGTTCGATTCTTAAAAGGATATTCAAAGAGAAGGAAGAAAGCGGAAATCCTTATCCGAAGGTTTTCGTAGTTCTTGACGAACTCAACAAGTATGCTCCTAAAGATAAGTGGAGTCCCATAAAAGACATACTCCTTGACATCGCGGAAAGGGGGAGAAGTCTGGGAGTTATACTCATAGGTGCTCAACAAACCGCAAGTGAGATAGAAAAGAGGATAGTTGCGAACGCAGCGGTTAAAGTTACGGGAAGGCTTGACAGCAGTGAAGTTCTCAGCAAAGAATACGAGTTTCTCACCGGAAACTTCCGCCAGAGGGCTATAATGCTTAAGAAGGGAAACATGATTTTATACCAACCTGATATTCCTAACCCCGTCATGATTAAATTTCCCCTCTCTCCGTGGGCTACTAAGAAAGAGGAGGTGGAGGAGGAGATAAGTGTTCCCGAGGAGTTTTCTCACTTTTAGTTTATTGTTACTGTTTGTAAGCTTCTCCTTTTCCCTTACGTTTGTAAAGGTAAGATACGGTGTCCATAAGGAAAAGATAAGGGTCGTCTTTGACCTTAGTAAAAAAGTGAAATACAGAGTTTTTGTTTTAAAAAGACCCTACAGGGTTGTAGTTGATATATTTGACAGAAAGGTAAAACTGAAAAGAATTTCCCTTCCGAAAGGTGTAAAGTATAGGGTAGGTAAACACCCCTGGGGAAGCAGAGTTGTTTTACAACCTCCTTACGAGTATGATGTAAAGACATTCTCCTTAAAGAAACCCTTTAGAATAGTTATAGACCTTTATAAGACCTTTAAGTTTAAGCCTAAGTTTGTAAAGAAGATAATAGTTATAGACCCGGGGCACGGGGGGAAGGACCCGGGAGCTATAGGTTGGAAAGGTCTAAAGGAGAAGTGGGTAAATCTCAGGATTGCCCGTTACCTTGCCTACTACCTCCGTAAGGACGGAAGATTTAAGGTAATTTTAACGAGAAGGGGAGACTACTTCGTTCCCCTCGGAAAACGTGCGGAAATAGCAATAAGGAACAAGGCTCATTTATTTATAAGTATTCACTCCGATGCAGCACCCAGAAAAAACCCGAGGGCAAGGGGAACTCAGATATTCGCTCTTTCCCCGAGCAGTGCGGAAAGGAAAAAGAGGGAGATACTGAGAAACACCTATCTCGCCAAACTTCTTATAAACGACGGCGGATACAACTACAGAAGCACACGGATAATCCTCATGGACCTCGCTTTCAAGATAACCCTTGAGGAAAGTGTTGAGTTTGCGAAAATTCTCGCAAAGGAGCTTAAGAAAACCTTAAAAAGAAAGGTTTACTTTAAAGGTATAAAAAGGGCGGGGTTTGCGGTTCTAAAAACCCCGGGGACTCCGTCCGTCCTGATAGAAGTAGGCTTTATAACAAATCCCCACGAAGCGAGGAAACTCGCGAGCAGTAGATTTCAGAGGATGATAGCATACAGTATATACAGAGCTATACTCAGATACTTCAACCTAAAGCCGAGGTAGTTTTTTCGCAAACTCGGGATTCTTTGATAAAACAAACTTTATAATCTCTGACGCCTTTTGAGGGTTCATATTTGAGAGTATTTCCCCCGCTTTTCTGGGTTTTAGCCTGAGTATAATTTCCGCCGCCAGTCTGGGCGGAAGGCTCTCAATGGTGGGAGCTATCTCATCGGCGGGAGCTTTCTCAACTGCTTTCACAATTTTCTCAACCTTCTTTTTTTCTTCCTCGGTTAGAGGGGTTTTCTTTAAAGCCTCAAGCTTCTTTCTCTCCTCACGAAGAAGCTTTACTTTTTCTTCTATAATTCTTATAATCTCGTTAAAATCCTTTTCTAAACTTTTCTCAAACTCCTTTTTAACCGCTTTTTGCGGAGCCGTTTCACCGAAAAGAAGAAGAGAAAATAACAAAAAAGCACCCATTGATTTCTTTATTATTTGAAAGAAACTCGTTTGTTGAAGCGTTATAGATATTTCTTTTTTCAACTTTTCCCTTTCTTTTTTCTTTTCAAGAATCTCAATAGATTTTAGTTCCCTTTTCACCTCCATTAATTTTTCAAGAATCTTCTTCTCTTCCGTATCAATTTTTAAAATCCTCTCCTGTGTAAGCTCTATCTTCTTCATCAGGCTTTTTAGCGTGTATAACTTTTCCAGCGAGTTTACACCCTTCTTTAGCTCTTCATACTCGGAATAAAGTAAGTCAATCTCCTTCTTCAGCTTTTCCTTCTCATTTCTCAAAGAAGCAAGTCTCTTTTTTAGTTCTTCCTCTTCCTTTTCCTTTGCGTTCCTAACTTTCTTAAACATCTATTCTCGCGAACTTTTTTCTGCCTTCCTCAAAAACATCTCCTCCGTATATGTCGTTTGCGACTACTACGGGAAAGTCCTCAACGTATAACCTTCTTATGGCTTCTGTTCCGAGGTCCTCATAAGCTATAAGTTCCGAGCTTTTTATGTGCCTTTGTAGAAGCGTCGCAACACCCCCGACCGCTGCAAAGTAAACCGCTTTATACTTCTTTAAGAGCTCCCTCACCTGCGGGCTTCTGTATCCCTTTCCTATCATTCCTTTAAGTCCGAGCTTAAGTAAGGGTTCAACGTATTTGTCCATTCTTATCGCTGTTGTGGGTCCAGCAGAACCTATTACCTGGCCGGGCTTCGGCGGTGTAGGTCCGACGTAGTATATAATCTGACCTTTAAGGTCTATCGGTAAATCTTCTCCCCTATTTAGAGCTTCAACCATTCTTTTGTGTGCTGCATCTCTTGCGGTGTATATGTATCCCGTTATGAGAACCTTATCACCCGCCCTGAGTTCCTTTATCACATCCTCCGTAAGAGGTGTAGTAATCCTCTTCTCCATAACTTTATTCTACTACTTTTATATGTAATTCCTTAAGCTGCTTAGGGTCAACGTGGTCGGGTGCTCCCGTGAGCGGACATATTCCCTTCTGGGTCTTGGGGAAGGCTATAACGTCCCTTATAGAGTCAAGACCGAGCATAAGAGCAACTACCCTATCAAGACCGAAGGCAAATCCGCCGTGGGGAGGAGCCCCGTATCTCAAGGCCTCAAGAAGGAATCCGAATTTTTCTTTAGCTTCCTCTTTACTTATTCCGAGAAGCTTAAACACAATCTCCTGGATATCCTCCCTGTGTATACGGATAGAACCTCCGCCTATTTCTTCGCCGTTTAAAACCATATCGTAAGCCCTTGCCTTTACCGAATGAACTAGATCCTTCTTCTTCTCAAAATCTTCCGTCTCAAGAGCCTCTTTCAGCTTCGGTATATCTTCCTCCCTCGGCATAGTGAAGGGGTGGTGCAGGCTCACAAATCTTCCTTCTTCTTCGTCCCATTCCATTAACGGGAAGTCAACAACCCAGAACACATCCCACTTTCCCTCCTCTATGAGGTTGTACTTCTTCCCGAGGTGTAGCCTGAGGTTTCCTAAGATCTTATAAACCATTTCCTTATTATCCGCCGAGAAGAGTATTACGTCTCCAGGTTCCGCATTTGTTCTTTCAAGGAGTTTTTTCGTTTCCTCTTCCGAGAAGAACTTAACTATGGGGGAGGTAAGCTTATCCTTCTCAACCTTTATCCACGCAAGCCCCTTAGCTCCGAGACTCTGGACGTACTTAGTAAGCTCGTCAATCTCCTTCCTTGATAAGTTGGAACCCTTAAAGTTTATTGCCTTTACAACGCCTCCCTTTTCTATAACAGCCTTAAAAACTTTAAACTCCGTATCCTTGAATATGTCCGTAAGCTCTATAAGTTCAAGACCGAACCTTCGGTCCGGTTTATCTGTTCCGAATCTTTCCATAGCCTCCCGGTAGGATATGCGCTCAAAGGGAGTCTTCAGCTCAACACCCAAAAGTTCCTTAAAGAGCTTCGCTATAAGTCTTTCCGCAACGTCCATAACGTCCTCTTCCCTTACGAAAGACATCTCAAAGTCTATCTGGGTAAACTCGGGTTGTCTGTCAGCCCTCAGGTCTTCATCCCTGAAACACCTGACTATCTGGAAATACTTATCAAATCCCGCAGCCATAAGTATCTGTTTAAAAAGCTGGGGAGACTGGGGTAGTGCGTAAAACTTTCCCGGGTGAAGTCTTGATGGAACGAGAAAGTCCCTTGCTCCTTCCGGTGTTGACTTGGTAAGGAAGGGTGTCTCTATCTCTATGAAGCCTTCGTTTGTGAAGAAGTTCCTCGTTATCTGATAAACCTTATGTCTGAATATGAGATTATTCTTCATACTTTCCCTTCTCAGGTCTATATACCTGTAGCGAAGCTTTGTCTCTTCAGAGACGGGAGTCTCCTCCTCAACTGGGAAGGGGAGAACATCGGATATATTAAATACGAGGATTTCTTCCGCTACAACTTCAACGTATCCCGTCTTTAACTTCGGGTTTTCCGTTCCTTCGGGTCTTCTCCTTACCTTTCCTTTTACTCCTATTACGAACTCAGGCTTTAGCCTGTCGGCAATCTCGTAAGCTTTCGGACTGTTTTTTTCCTCAACTACAACCTGAACTATTCCCTCCCTGTCCCTTAGATCTATGAATATCACACCGCCGTGGTGTCTTTTCCTGTGAACCCATCCCGCAAGCTTTATCTCCTTTCCGACGTCTTCTAAGGACACCTCTCCGCAGTACTTGCTCCTTCTGAAGTTTCCAAGGTCCGTAAGCATAGGAATTTATTTTTACACACTCCTCAAAAGAAAAACTTGACAAAAATTTACTCAAGAAATATTATAAAAGACAACAAAACAGGAGGTAGGGTAATGATAAGCGAGAATCTCTTTTCCGCGAAATCCCTTGAGTATCTGGAAAAGGCAAAAGAGATAGCGAAGGAGTTCAAAGACACGAAAGTTGATACGGACCACCTTATGCTCGCACTCCTTAGTGACGAAAAATCACCCCTGACGAAATACCTTGAAAAAAGGGGAATAGAGAGAAAAGAGTTTATAAAGAGGGTTGGGGAATACCTTGAAAACCTACGCTCCCAGCTGGAAAAGGCGGTAAATGCGGAAGCTCAAAACCTTATAAACCTCAGAACCCAGATAATGGAAGTTAAATCAAACATAGGAAACGTTCAATCGGAATTATCAAGGATAAGAAATGCAAAGGAAAGACTACAAAGGGAACTTGATTATGCAAGAAGATACGGTGACTGGTGGAGTGCGGAAACTTTGGAGCTTGAACTAAGACAGCTTGAGGCAACCGAAAACAACATAAGGAGACAACTTGAACAGGTAGAAAAGAGTCTTAGCACTGTATTTGCTCCGGAAGATGTTAAGGCGTTCCTTGAGAACAAGCTCTCCATAGACGGACTCATAAGGAAAGCTATGGAAAAATCCTCGCTAATTGAACAGGTAAAGGAGCTCGGTATATCTCCAGACAGAGTAATGGATAAGATAGCGGAAAAAGTCTTTGGGAAGAAACCCGCCTTTGACTACAGTCAGTATTTAACTCAGGTTCTTGAGAAGGCTCAAGATAAGGCTGTATCCGAGGGTGAATCTCAGGTAAGTCCCGCCCACATCGCAGCAGCTCTTATAGAGGCAAAAGAAACCATAGCGGGTAAATTAATAAATCAAGTTTTAGGAGGTGAAAAAGAGATGAAGAAGGACGTAACTCAGGAGCTAAAAGAAGAAGAAAAGTCTCCTCTTGAACGTTTCGGTGTAAACCTTAACGAGCTCGCAAGACAGGGTAAGCTTGACCCCGTAATAGGAAGGGAGAAGGAGATAAACCAAGTAATAGAGATACTCCTGAGGAGAACGAAGAACAACCCCGTTCTCGTAGGTGACCCCGGAGTTGGTAAAACCGCCATAGTTGAAGGACTTGCCCAGAGGATAGTTAACAAGGAAGTTCCCCCGGAACTTCAAGATAAGGAGATATGGTCAATAGATATGGCCTCCCTGCTTGCGGGTTCAAAATACAGGGGAGAGTTTGAAGAGAGATTAAAAGCCTTACTTGACGAGGTAAAGGAAAAAGGCAACGTCATACTCTTCATAGATGAGATACACACCGTTGTGGGAGCGGGTGCTGCGGAAGGTGCGGTTGACGCAGCGAACATAATGAAGCCCGCACTCGCAAGAGGTGAGATTAGAGTCATAGGTGCTACAACCGTTGACGAATACAGGAAGTATATAGAGAAGGACCCTGCTCTTGAGAGAAGATTCCAGCCGGTATTTGTAGATGAGCCTACCGAAGAACAGACGATAGAAATCCTTAAAGGACTCAGACCGAAGCTTGAGCAATACCACAAGGTAAAGATATCGGACGAGGCTATAGAAGCTGCTGTCAAGCTCACGAAGAGATACGTAACGTTCAGAAGGCTTCCCGACAAGGCTATAGATGCCCTTGACCAAGCTGCGGCAAGGAAAAAGCTGAAGGTAATAGGCGTTCCCCCCGAAGTTCAAGAAATAGAGAGAAAGATTAAGGCTCTTGAGGAAGAAATAATAGAGGCTAACCTTAAGGGAGACTACGAAAGGGAAGCACAGCTCAAGATACAGAAGGCCCAGCTTGAAAAGGAAAGACAGGAGCTTCTCAAGAAACAAGGCGGAGTTGAGGCAAAAATTCAAGAGCTTAAGAAGAAGATAGGAGAGCTTGACGAGAAGATTAAGGAAGCTGCTGAAAAGGGAGATTACGAAAAGGAGGCGGAGCTCAAGATAGAAAAGGTTAAGCTTGAAAAAGAGCTAAAGGCTCTTGAAAATCAAAAGTCTCAAGAACTCGTTGTTACTTGGGACGACGTTGCTGAAGTCGTATCCGAGTGGACCGGAATACCCGTATCAAGACTGAAGGAAGAGGAAACCCAAAAGCTCTTAAGACTTGAGGAAGAGCTTCATAAAAGAGTTGTTGACCAGGAGCACGCTGTAAAGGCGGTAGCAGAAGCAATAAGAAGGGCAAGGGCAGGACTCAAAGATCCCAAGAGACCCATAGCAAGCTTCCTGTTCTTAGGCCCCACAGGAGTAGGTAAGACAGAACTCTCAAAAGCACTTGCAGAACTCTTATTCGGAGACGAGGATGCTCTCATAAGGCTTGATATGTCCGAGTTCAAAGAAGAACACTCCATAGCTAAGCTGATAGGTGCTCCTCCCGGATACGTTGGGTACGAAGAGGGAGGAAAGCTAACGGAAGCCGTAAGGAGAAAGCCCTACTCCGTTATACTCCTTGACGAGATAGAGAAAGCACACCCGAGAGTTCTTGACCTCTTCCTACAGGTTCTTGACGATGGGAGATTAACGGACTCTCACGGAAGAACCGTAGATTTCAGGAACACCGTTATCATAATGACTTCAAACATAGGTTCTCAGTATCTACTAAACATTCCCGTTGATGCGGACGAGGAAACCCTCAACAGGGAGTTTGAAAAGGCTAAAGAGAAGGTTCTTGAAGAGCTGAAACTTTATATGAGACCTGAGTTTATAAACAGGATTGACGAGATTATAGTATTCAAACCCCTAACGATGAGGGAACTCTCCAAAATCATAGACTTGCTTATAAACAACGTTAACAAGAGACTTGCGGAAAGAAACATAAAGATAGAACTCACTGAAGAAGCAAAGAAGGAACTCGTAAGGAGAGGATACGACCCCGCATTCGGAGCAAGACCCTTAAAGAGAACAATCCAGAAGTATATAGAAACACCCCTTGCGGACAAGATAATCAGAGGAGAGGTAAAGGAAGGAATGACCGTCGTTGTGGATTACAAGGACGGAGACTTCGTATTCATACCCAAGGAGGAGTATGAAAAACAAAAGGCAACGGTTTCCGCGGAAAATAAAGAAAACTCTTCCTCCTAATTTCTTCCTTCCTTTTTGTTATACTTTTTTATCTGAACGGGGCGTAGCGCAGGTGGTAGCGCGCTGGCTTCGGGAGCCAGAGGTCGCCGGTTCGAGTCCGGTCGCCCCGACCATTGAAAATCAAAGAAAAAGTTTGAGACTCAAAGGAAAGAAGCCTTTCGGGTGAGCCTGATAAGTTTAACACAGTTTGACAGATTTTAAGTGGTTTTTAACCTTTTTAACGCCAATATAACGCCGGGATCAAATTAATCTCAGTCAAGGGTTTGAACATATATTGAAAATTCTTGACACTCTCTAACTTTGTTCTAATATTGAGAACCGGCTAAGGAGCTTGGGGCCGCCCCTATTCCTCGTTAGGAGTAAGGGCCTTCCTCTCTGGAGGAAGGAAGTGAAGATTATTCTTTAGGTAATTTTGAGTTTGTAGAACCCTTTTTTGAAAATTCATGTGATAGAGTAGTTTCTTAAATATAAGAAAGTCGAAGTCCTGAGAAAGATCGCCTGGGTCCTACCACAACCTCCCACAGTATTAAGAAGTCGGAGCCGGAAAAATAGGAATTGATCGTCCGGAGAAACTCCGCAAGCTGACGCCTGTAATACTACCCGTAAATGGTATCCGCACTTGCAAGAGATGTAAATGCCAGCAAAACTTTGTTCCAAGAAAGTAGTATAGCTTTTGTAGTGCAAGATAATTCTAACACATGAAGCGGGTTTAAAATAATACCATTCGGAAGTATGCCTGCGGAGGTCGGGGATGCAGGATACAATTGGGACTGGGATAAGATTTAATCCCGGTCTGAGGGAGGGTATAGTAATCAAAGGACCCTTTTGGAAAGAACCGATTAAAATCAACAAGGTCGAGTATATCAGCGGTGGGGAATTTATTTCTATAGTAGGTTCAACCCTTTACTCAAAAGAGCATGTGGACACCATCCTTGAAAGAGACCAGATTAAAGCTCTTGAGATAATTGATGAAACGATAAACTTCTCTTACCCATCTAAGAACCTCTTCTATTACCTGGAAGCTCTCAGGTTCAAAAATGCCTCTCTTTTTGATCCCCTTTTGGCGGTAAGTGTTTCTAAAATACACCCCCTTCCCTTTCAGATAGAGGCCGTTTACGGGTATATACTCAAACAACCGCGGATCAGGTTTATGATAGCAGACGACCCGGGGGCAGGTAAAACAATAATGGCCGGGCTCGTTATAAAGGAATTAAAGCTGAGGGGACTGGTAAAGAGAATTCTCATAGTGGTTCCCGGGCATTTAAAAGACCAGTGGAAAAGAGAAATGAAGGAAAGGTTTAAAGAGGTCTTCTTTGAATTCAACAGAAGTTCTATAGAGTCCCACTACGGAGAGAACCCTCTTGAGAGAAACGACCAGGTAATAGCCTCTATGGATTTTTTAAAGCAGGAGGACATACTGCCAATCCTGAACAGTACCCACTGGGATCTGGTTGTTGTTGATGAAGCCCACAAGATGGCAGCTTACAGATACGGAGATAAGATTCATAGAACGCAGAGATATAAACTCGGGGAAGTCCTTTCCCGAAACTCGGAGCATCTGTTGTTCTTGACCGCCACGCCTCACAGAGGAGATCCGGAAAATTTCAGGCTTCTTTTGGACCTTCTTGTCCCCGGGTTCTTCGCAAAGCCTGAAATGATAGAGGAATCTCTCAAAAACAAGGACAATCCGCTGTTTATAAGGAGGCTCAAAGAAGACCTGAGAGACTTTGAAGGAAGACCAATATTTACCAACAGGTACCCAAAAACTGTAAGATTCCGCTTATCGGAAGAGGAAAAGGAGCTATATCTTGAGGTTACAAGGTATGTTAGGGAGCAGTATAACAAAGCCATGTCTGAGCAGAAAAACCGAAACATAGCCTTTGCGCTTATGATACTTCAAAGGAGAATGGCATCGAGCACATACGCACTGGCAAAGTCCCTGGAGAGGAGGAAGGATAGACTTGAGAAACTCTTGAGGCGGGAGGGAAAACCTCTGAAGATTTCCCTGCTTGACCTTGAACCCGCTGAGGACCTTGAGGAAGAAGAAAGGTGGAAAAAAGAAGAAGAGTGGGAAACAGTCAGCCTTGCTAAAAATCCCGAAGAGTTAAGGAGGGAGATAGAAACCTTAGAAAGGTTGATAGAAAAAGCTTACAAAATAATCAGGGAAGAAAAGGAGATAAAACTCCGTGAGCTTAAAAAGGCTATTGAGGAGGGCTTTAAAAAGATAGAGGAAATGAAGGGAAATCCTAAGATCCTGATATTCACCGAATCAAAGGATACCCTTGAATACCTCGTAGACAAGATAAGAAGCTGGGGATACAGCGTTAACTTCATACACGGCGGTATGAGCTTAGATGAAAGGATAAAGGCGGAAAAGATCTTCAGGGACGAGACTCAGGTAATGGTAGCTACCGAAGCTGCGGGTGAAGGTATAAACCTTCAGTTCTGCCACATAATGATAAACTACGATATCCCCTGGAATCACAACAGGCTTGAGCAGAGGATGGGAAGAATACACAGATATGGACAGCAAAAGGATGTTTACATCTTCAATCTGGTGACAGAAGACACCATAGAAGGAAAGGTTCTCTCAAAGATGTTCGAAAAGCTCGAAGAGATAAGGGAAAAGCTCGGAAGCGACAGGGTGTTTGACGTTATAGGGGATGTCTTTCAGGGAAAGAACCTTTACCAGCTGATAGTTGACGCGGTCACCAACGCAAAGACCCTTGATGAAGTGCTCAAGGAGATGGATATAAAACCCGATGAAAACTACATAAGAAATATCAGGGAGATCCTGGGAGAATCTTTAGCGACGAGGTTCATAGACTACACAAAGATCAGGGATATGGCGGAAAAGGCCAAGGAGTACAGGCTTATCCCCGAATACGTGGAGGAGTTCTTCAAGAGAGTTTTTAAAGAAGCAGGAGGAAGCTACAGAGAACTCAGGGGAGGCTTTATAGCCGTAGACTCTATACCCTATGAGATAAGGAAAATAGCCCAGAGGCAGGACTTTAAAAACAGGTTCGGCGAGCTTATGAGAAGGTATCCAAAAGCCACCTTTGATAGCCAGAAGGCTTTTGAGAATCCCGATGCGGAATTCATTTCTTTCGGACATCCGCTCCTTGAGGCGCTCATAGAGTGGACTCTGGAGAAGTTCAGGGATGGGGCAAAAAGGGGAGCGGTCTTTGAAGACCCTTCGGGTGTCCTTAACGGATACATCTGGTTTTACATTGCTCAGGTCAAGGACGGCAAGGGAGCGGTTGCGGGGAGGAAAGTTTTAGCCATATACGAGTCCGAAAAAGAAATAAGGGAGGTAAACCCCTCCATTCTCTGGGACCTGAAACCCGCGGAGGAAACGAACGTTAATGCGGTTGCGGATGAAAGCAGGGTTAAAGGCTACGTTATAAAAGCTGTAAAAAACTACAAAGAACAGCTCCGGAAAGAAAGAGAGAGGGAAGCTCATATTAAGGAAAAGTACGGTGTCCGCTCCCTTCAGATATTGATAGCGGACATTGATGCGGAGCTGACAGAGCTGTATGAGAGACAGGCAAGGGGAGAAAAGGTTGACCTTCCCATACGCAACAAGGAGGATAGAAAGAGAAGGTATGAAGAGGCTCTAAAAGAGCTTAAGGAAGAGATAGAAAGAGAAAAGACCCTCACACTATCAATGCCCGAGCTTATAACGGTTATCAAGGTAGTGCCTCAAAGGGATGAGATGTCTGAAAATGAAGAAGTAGAAAGAATAGCCATGGAGATCGCTATGGAGTATGAAAGGAGTCAGGGAAGAGAGCCGGAAGACGTATCCAGAGAGAACTTAGGGTTTGACATAAGGTCAAAGGGCAAAGAGGGAGTGAGATACATTGAGGTCAAGGGAAGAGCAAAGGAAGGGGACGTTGCCCTTACCCCCAACGAGTGGTTCAAGGCTAAGAGATTCAAAGATCAGTATTACCTTTATGTGGTCTATAACGTCATGGATAACCCGAGGCTTGTAATAATTCAGAACCCCGCCCAGAACCTGAATCCTACGGAAGTTGTAGAGACTGTGAGATTCATTGTGAAGAAGGAGGATATACTAAAGAAGGGGAACGCGGTATGAGCAAAGAAGAAAAAGCTTTTATTGAAGGAACATTTCCCTTAAAAGAGATAAGCGATATATCCGCAAAGGAAAAGAACATACGCCACGGTCATATCTCAACACTCCACATATGGTGGGCAAGAAGACCCCTTGCAAGCTCAAGGGCTACCGCCTACGCAAGTCTCATACCCCTTCCGGAAGACCCACAGGAGGTGGAGAGAAAGAAGAGATTTGTGATACAGCTCTCCGAGTGGAAGAACTCCCTCAACCATGAGCTGATAAAGAAAGCAAGGGAAGAGATACTTAAGGCAAACGGAGGAAAACCGCCCAGAGTCTTGGACCCCTTTGCGGGAGGAGGTTCAATCCCCTTAGAGGCTCTCAGACTCGGCTGTGAGGTTCACGCCACCGAATACAATCCCGTCGCGGTTCTGATACTCAAATGCACCCTTGAGTTTCCCCAGAAGTTCGGGAGACCCAAGAAAGTAAAGGTCAAAAACAGCATGGGGCTTGAGCAGGAGGTTGAGATATCCCCCCTTGTAGAGGACGTAAAGCGGTGGGGAGAGTGGGTCCTTGAGGAGGCAAGGAAGGAGATAGGAAAGTTTTATCCCGAAGACGAAGACCGCTCCGTTCCCGTAGGCTACATCTGGGCAAGGACTATACCCTGTCAGAACCCCTCCTGCGGTGCGGAAATTCCCTTAATGAGACAGTTCTGGCTTGCTAAGAAAAGTGGCAAAAGGGTTGCCCTTTACCCTTATGTGGAGGGCAGGGAGGTAAGGTTCAGGATAGTGGGAGACTGCTACGACCCCATGCCCGAAGGCTTTGACCCCTCAAAGGGAACTATCTCAAGGGCAATAGCAACATGCTTGGTATGCGGTTCTGCGGTTGATGACAGAACCACAAGAAAACTCTTTCAGGAAAAAAAGGCAGGAGAAAGAATGGTAGCGGTAGTTCTCCACAAACCCGGAGAGCAGGGAAAGAGATACAGGATAGCCAACCACAAGGATATGGAAGTCTTCAGGTCCGCGGAGAGATACTTACAAGAGAAAAGACAGAGGCTAATGGAAGAGTGGGGAATAGACCCCGTGCCTGATGAACCGCTGAAAAGAGTTCCTGTTTCCTTTGGCGTTATCAACGTCTGGGTTTATGGTATGAACACATGGGGTGACCTCTTCAACCCCCGACAGAAGCTCGCCCTTATTACCTTCACCGAAAAGGTCAGGCTCGCCTACCGCAAGATGCTGGAGGAAGGATACGAGGAAGATTACGCAAAGGCGGTGAGTGCGTATTTGGGGTTGGGGGTGGATAGTTTAATTGAGAAAAATAACTGCTTAAGTAGATGGGCTAACACGAAAGAAACAGTAGCTGGTTCATTTAGTAGACAGGCTCTACCTATGATATGGGATTATATAGAAGTAAACCCTTGGAGTAACGCAACTGGAGATTGGAACTCCGCTTTAGACTGGATTCTCCAAGTCCTCACCCACCTTACCCGGATACCGAGGGTGGAGGGGAGTTAAGGAGTTATAATTAAGATTGGAGGATCTATTAGAATTGGAAGGAGTCAAATGAGCACTAAGCACAGACCTACCGAAATTCTGGAGATAAAAAACTTTTTATCCATAAAGGAAGCAAAAATAGAGATTAAGCCAATAACTCTTTTAATAGGGGAAAACGCTACGGGGAAGAGTGTAATATCAAAACTAGT